>CAZWNR010000022.1:0-16099 GCA_964635665.1 uncultured bacterium
CCTAGGCCGAGTGCCCCTAGTGTCAGACTGGCCCCTTGCAAAAACGTCCGTCGATTCAGTGTCACGGGATGGCTTGCCCCACCGATGGATTGCCCTAGGTAGAGGATACCTTAGCCGACCGTTTCAGGGACTCGCATGGCGCGGGCCAGTTCTGCCGCCACTTCCGGACGGGAGAATTCCGGCGGGGGCAGCTCTCCCCGACGCAGCATTTCCCGCACCTTGGTACCCGACAGGTGGATGCGCTCTTCCTTGGTGCTGGGGCTAGTTTTGGAGGTGGCCATGCCCCCGGTGCGGGTGCAGTAGAAGGCGTGCTCAAACTTCATCGGCACAATCCCCAGTTCCCCAGGCTCAAACTCGTCGAAGATGTATTGAGCATCGTAGGTGCCGTAGTAGTCGCCCACCCCGGCATGGTCGCGCCCCACAATGAAGTGGGTGCAGCCGTAGTTTTTACGAATCAGGGCGTGGAAGATGGCTTCCCGTGGCCCCGCATAGCGCATGGCAGAGGGGTTGATGGCCAAAATCACCCGATCCTGCGGGAAGTAGTGCTCCACCATAATTTCGTAGCAGCGCATCCGCACATCGGCGGGGATGTCGTCGGACTTGGTGGCCCCAACCAGGGGATGCAGAAACAGGCCGTCTACGGTTTCTAGGGCGCACTTTTGGATGTATTCGTGGGCTCGGTGGATGGGGTTGCGGGTTTGGAAGCCCACCACGGTTTTCCAGCCCTTTTCCCGGAACATGGCACGGGAGGCGGCGGGGTCAATTTGGTAGGCGGGAAACAGGGGGTGAGGATCCCGCTGCATCAGCCAGATCGGGCCAGCCAGGTTTACGGCACCTTGCTCGTAGACCACCTTCACGCCGGGGTGTTTGTCTTCGTCGGTGCGGTAGACGTTGATGGCCTCGCGGGCTTTGTCGTAGGTGTATTTTTCTTCTAGCTCCAGCACTCCGACAAAGCGCCCGGTGGGGTCATCTAGGCGCACCAGGGCACCTTCCTTCAGGGGCGCGGCCACGTCCTCCGTCACAGACAGGGTAACAGGCACCGCCCAGGGCAACCCATTGGCGAGGCGCATATCCGTGACGACGGGATCGTAATCGGCCTTTTTCATAAAGCCGTCCAGGGGGCTAAAGCCGCCAATGGCAATCATCACCAGGTCGGAAAAGGCCCGCTCATCTAGGGTGACACGGGGCAGGGCGTTGGCCTGCTCTAAAAAGTGGGCTTCCTTTTCGGGGGAAACCAGGCGATTGATTAGCGTGCCACCGTGGGGGGCAATACCATCCTTATGCATCGTCATGGGGATACCGTTTTTCCTACACTGGGCGACATTAGCCGCGAAGTCAGACCGGAGCAACGGTACAGCCTAGGGGTAACGCTTCGTCGCCATCCCAAGGGCCATGATCCATAAAACGGCTCCACTGACTCGCTTACTCCATGAAATTACATCTTGGTACCGATGTCACCTGCAATGGAGATAAGTTCTGCATTAACTTCAAATTCAATCAAAATTGAAATGAAATTCGTCTCTACTTTCCGGACGCCCTCTCCCCAGAGGCTGCCGATCAGGAAGCGTAGGGTGCATTCGCGGCTATCCCCCATCCGGCCATGCTGTGATTCCTTTGATGAGCCGCAATGCACCACCCGAGAATCGGGGGTATCCAAGTGGGATTCGGTATAAGCGGTAGCCCTTGGAGAGAGGGATCTAGGGTGAGGACGAACGTGGACGTTGGAAGCGGGTTCCTCGACATTGCAATGTTCGGCCTATCCCGCACTCCAGTGAACCTCAGTTCGAGATAGGGCCAAACATTCCCGTAGCGGATTTCAGCGCGATTGAGGCCACCTAGGCCACGGAGCTAAAGCGGATTTTGAGGTAGTCGTCCTCCATTTTGGCCCCGGAGGGTTGCAGGGCGGCGAGGGCCTGGGGCAGCACCAGGTTGCGGCGGTGGTTGCCGATGCGGATGTTCAGTTCGTCGGCGGATTTGCTCAGCTCGATTTTGTCCTTAGGAATGCCGGGAAGGTAGAGTTCTAGGCTGTAGTTGCTGGCCTCTTGCACCACGCGCAGGGTGGTTTCTTTGTAGTACACCTGGGATGGGTCTTCGTCTTTATAGAGGGTGTCCTTGAGGCGGTGCAGGGCTTCGATGCCGCACATTTCCTCGGCAAAGAGGGGCACTTCCTTCACGGGCAGGGGGCGAAAATCGTCGTGGATTTCCTGCTTGTATTCCTGCTGTTTTTCCTTCATGCGCTGGAAGAAGGGATCCTGCACCTCGTCGGGAATGATGCGGTTGGCGATCACCAAATCGGTGCCTACGTTGTATAGGCTCAGGTAGGCATGGGCGCGGAGGGATTCTTTAATCACCATTTTTTCGGGGTTGGTGACCAGACGCACGGAGGTGGTGGTGGCATCGGTGAGAACTTTTTCCAGATCCACCAACTGCTCATAGAACTCGTAGGGGGCATCCATCACCTCGCGGGTGGGCAGGGAAAACCCGGCCACGGGGCGAAACAGCGGTTCCACCAGGGGCCGCAAGGCCTCAGAAACGGCCTGGAAAGGTTTGTAGAGTTTGCGCATGTACCAGCCCGCCACCTCCGGCAGGCTCAGCAGGCGCAGGGCCGTGCCTGTAGGGGCCGAGTCAATGATCAGCACATCGTACTCGCCTTCATCGTGGTGGCGTTTCATGCGCACGAGGCTAAAAATTTCGTCCATACCGGGGAGGATGGCCAGTTCTTCGGCCTCGATGCCCTCTAGGCCACGGGCTTGCAGCACGTCGGTGATGTAGCGCTTGACGGCTCCCCAGTTGCCCTCCAGTTCCATCAGGGCATCGAGTTCGGCCCCCCACAGGTTGGGCTGCACCAGACGCGGCTCGTGGCCCAGCTCCATGTCAAAGCTATCGGCTAGGGAGTGGGCGGGGTCGGTGCTCAGCACCAGGGTCTTGTATCCCAATTCGGCACAGCGCAGCCCGGTGGCCGCTGCCACGGAGGTTTTACCCACGCCGCCTTTACCCGTCATCAACAATACCCGCATGTGGGTGTCCTCGTTTTTCTCTAGTGTTCCCTAGTTACCTAATCTATCGACTTTTTGGGGTTTCCGCAGGGATTGAGAGAATTCGCTGAGGGGGCCTAGGGCGTGCTTGGGCACAGAACGACCACGGATTTGACGGCCTCGGTGATTCGCGGATTAGACTCGGTAATTCGCGGATTAGATGAGGGGATCAATAGAGAAATCGCTCGAATCGAAGCACGGGTTCGGTTTGCAGGGGCGTGTAGTTGCCATCGTGAACTTCATACTGCGCCAAGTGGGTGTCGCTGATGTGGTACTGCTGGTTGCCGTCGATGGCAATGTAGACCGCCTGGTTTACGGCCACATCCTCGGTAACGAAGGCCTCTTGGGTGGCTTTGCTGGTGCCCACGTAGCGCAGCCCTTGGGTCGTCTTGCAGAGGTAAACCTGGTAGGACTGGGTTTCAAAGAAAGCCTCCTGACGATCCGCGCCGCAGGGTTGGCTGGTTGTAGCCAGGGCGGTTTGGGCTGCGTTGGCCTCCGGGGTGGCGGGGGCATTGGCCAGGGTAGCGTTGCTAATGTCTACGAAATCTCCGCGCACCCAGCCCTCTTGGTCAGAGTCGGTGTACTGGGCGTAGTACCAAGTATGGCCGCCTTCGCCCTCCGCTAAGCGCAACAGCCGCACTGCATCGCCGCCCGTGCCCGTGCCCAGAATTGGCGAGAGGGTGGTGGGCTGAGAGCGCAGGTTAATCTGGGCCTCTGCGGTTTGGCTGGCCAGGGTGGTCACGCGGGGGGGATCAATGACGGTGGCCCGAAACCCACCGATGATTTCCTCTTGGGGCAGAGCCACCGCATCGGCAGGGCCGTCGATGGGGGTGCTCGCCTCTGTAGCAGGATCGGAGGACACACTACAGCCCGTGATTCCTAACAATACGGCCAGTCCTAGGCCAAGGCAGGTTTGTTTTGCGCTCAAAGACCACAGCATGGCGTTCTCCAGGGCGATCAATCGCAGCGGAATGAATCAGCCGTCATGCTACACCATCCCTCGAAAAGTGCGATCTCTCACCGAGAAAAACCCTGGCGAGGTCATCACCAGGGCGGATTGGGACGCAGGGTACTACTCGCAGGCGGCCACGGAAATGGTGTAGAAGTTGCCGTTGACGCCACCCAAACGGGTATTGACCACCGCCGGTTGCCGTCCTGTGGGCGAGGCAAAGGGGATGATGAAGGTGCTGCCTGCCACGGCATCGGCACTGTCGCTAAACACTTGTTCAGAACCGCCATTGGCCATCCGCAGATGCACGTCTAGCCAGTAGGGGGCCGTATTCTCCGGTGTTACCACGGCCACGAAGTAGCTGACGTTGGGTTGATTCGGCACCAGCCAGTCGGTGTGCCAGTTGTTCATCCCAAAGGCGCGGTTCTCGATGCGCTTGCGCACTTCGGTCTGGCCCGTGGTCACCTCTTGCAGGGGCACGCAGGAGCGACCACTCCCCGTGGGAGAAGGGTCGGATTGAGCCAACTCCGGCAGCGGGGTTGAATTGAGCCTGGCTGGGGTGTCGGCCATCGCTAGGGAGGGCATTAGGGCCACACCCGTGCAGGCCACCGCCACTGTTGCCAGGGATTGGAAAGTTTTCATGATTAAACGTCCTTAGGTTATTTCAGGGTTGTTTATGGTCAGGGCTGTTCAAAGCCGCTGGATGACCAGGCCTCTAGACGTCTTCCAGAGGCCTGGTCATCCCATGGTTGGCGGGGCCGTCGGGGCAAATAGAGGTCAGCCGACAGGCCCATGGTCTGGGGAAACCCTACAGCTCAGCGCCGAAGTCTTCCCGCAGCTTGGCTTCCTGCTCCGCCGACAGGTTGGACTGGATCAGCTCACCCACCTCATCGGGGCCAAAGGCTTCGCTCACCTTGTCCACGGTGACTTGGCCAGTCAGCAAAAACAGAGCCGAGGTGCCTTCGGTCACCTTGTCGCGCAGGTCTTTGATGAAGTCGTCATTAATGCCGTAGTCTGTGAATTTGCCGGACAGGGCACCCGCCGCTGCCCCCACAATCATGCCGAACAGGGGCACCAAGAAAATGAGGCCAAACAACATGCCCCAGAAGGCACCGCCCAAGGCCCCAACACCGACGGTACTAATGGCCTGGTAGGTTTTGGGTTTTTTGCGCCCCTCTGGCCAAGTCACCACGGCAGCGTCCAAGACCTTGATCAACTCCTGCTTTTGCAGCTCTTCCAGTTTCGCTAGGGCTTTTTCTGCGCCATCGGCGGCGGTGAACTTCCAAACCGTTAATGTAGACATAGGGTTCTCCCTTTCAGAAAAGTATCGGAGTGATAACGTCGTAACCCAGAAGCCAGGTAACCCAGAAGCCAGCCTGAGTGCATCTAGGTTGTCGCCTCAGTTTAAGGCATCGTTGCTAAATCGAGTCTAATGCCCATTAAAAATACAGATTTTACGAATTAAGCGCGAGTTAAGCGGGTGGGACTATAACCGATACTAGTCGATGAATTTGAGCAGAGAGTGTGGAGGGATTAAACGGCTTTGAAATAGCGCCAGAAAATCCCATTTGATGCAGTTCTGTGGTAGTAAACCAGTCAGCCCTAGCACTGATGAGAACAATGGGGATTGCCAGACGCTTAGAGCAGAACTTTAATTGCTCAATCAGCAGTAGGGCATCGACTTCTGGTGCAGAAGCATCAACTAAAATAATATCTGGACGATATTTTTCGCACAGGGGAATCCCTTCTCGAATAGTTTTAGAGGCAGTCACATTCCAGCCGCCAAATTCCCTCAGGCAATCACCTAGAACGTATCGAAGACTAGATTCGTGCTCAATCAAGAGGATCATCTGACTGGGCATAGATCTCCCCTTAAAAACATGGTTTAAGTCGAGTTAAGGGCAATTATTTAGATTCAATTTTTATTTCCATGAATCTCTTCCTTGGTATTTTATTTGGATTTTATAATGAGAAGGTAAGAGTCTTAAATTTTAAAGCCGTATATTCATCTAAGACTCTAGAAAACGACGCATGTGTTGCGGGGTGGAGAAAGCCTTTTTCAATGGGGTGCCTAAGTTATCTTTTTTGTCTTGGCAATCCCAAATAGAGTCTGTTAGGGAGTGAGGTAGGCATCCTAGATTTTCTGGGGGGAACCTAGATAGATTTTATATTGCTTGACCTATTTTGGAGGCCCTCTTCGAGATGAGGGATAAGGTATAAATTCTACTCCTTTTTGGAATAATAAAAAAGATAAATTAGGTGACCCAACTTAGTAGTAGAAGGCCTGGCTGGTTCCTTGAGTAATCCCCTCGGATAGTACAAAGTTCCCCTCTATATTAAGCTGTAGCCTACGGGAAAACTATAGGAAAGTCATAGGACTTTACCCGCTAACGCATCAACGCCCTGACCAGCCTGAGCTACGCTACGCTGACTCAGCCTAGGGGGGAGTAGGGGCATAACCTAGTGGCCGCCCTGGAGGATGCGTGATGGAGCAGCAATGCTTTGCTGGAGCTGTGTTTGCAGGGTCTCAGCGGGATTGATCCAGAGTACCGCTTCGTCTCCGGCCATGGGTGCTGCATCGAGGGAGGGGGCAGAACGCCAGATGATCTGACGGCTGCCTGGGGCTAGGGTAGGTGCTAGGGCCTGGTCTGAGGTCAGCCAAACCGTGGGCACCTCTGGCCAAGGCAGGGGGGAGGCTCCCGTGGCCTCTACCGCTACTCCGGCGAGGGCCATCAGCACTCCGGGGCGATCCTGGAGCAGATCCCCCGAGGGAAACCATAGGGCTGCGGCAAAGCCCTTGCCTAGGGCGTAATGGTAGAGGGAAGCCGCCGCTATCACCGCCTGCTCAAAGCTCTCCTCGGCCCAGTTACCCCGGGTGTTGAGGGCAATCACCACCTCCTGACTCGCAGTCACTTTTTCGAGTTCTCGCACCCGCAGTTCACCATAGCGAGCGCTGGTGCGCCAGTGAATCAGGCGGGTGGGGTCGCCCCAGCGGTAGGGCCGCAGGGATCGGGTGACGCCCTCGGTGGCGGGTTTGACCACAGGATGATAGTGCCATTGTTGGCCCCATTGATTGCCCAGGGCATCCACGATGGGGCAGTGCGCCAGGGGCAGGATGGGTGGATACACGATGGCGGTGGTAGGCAGGGGGGATGCTCGCCGGTACCAAAACAGCCCCAGCGGAGCCGCCGAACGCAGGGTTAGGGTGTCCCAGGTGTAAATTCCTCGTCGGGTAGTGGGTACCCAATAGCGCCAGGGCAGGGTTTGCCCTGGCGCTAACTGACGCAGGGCGGTGCGTTGGGGCAGACTGAGGAGGGGATGAATGGTGTCGATGACTTGAAAGAGCCCCTTGGGTTGGCGATGGGAGTTTTGCACCAAGACGGTCACCACCAGTCTCTCTCCCGCCGCCACTGGCTCGATGGGCAGACGCTCTACGGTTACCCCTTGCAGGTGGCGACGGGGAAGGCGGGTTGCCATCGCTAGCAGGGCCAGCATCAGGCCACTCATCACATAGAGCCAACCCGCCAAGGTATTGGTCGCCGCCGCGAAGAGAAAAATTGCCAGCCCCAGCAGCAGCCCCCCGGCATAGGTGGGCTGTAGGCCGCGCTGTTCTAGAAAATTGCTCAAGCGTCTGAAAAAAGCCATGGCAAAGTGAATTCAGGGTGATGGTTGGGGCTGACTGGGGCTGGCCTGAACCGATGGATGTTCCCATCCTAGTCGTCTCTAGAGCATAGCCAACCCCCAGGCTGGACGGCCATGCCCCCAAACAATGGCGATCCCTGGCCATTCTGGGTCGTCCATCCACCGACCCCCATGCTGTGATTCAATAGGGGCAGTTGTTGTAGAGAGATTAGCCATGGGAGCCATTGCGTTTATTTTGTTTCTGGGCACGATGCTGGGTCTAGCCCTGGGCCTCTACTTTGGTCTGCGCACCTTCAAGCTCATCTAATCCCGGATTCTGGTTGCTTGATCCCCCTAGGGGACGGAGAGGATGAGACCTCGTCCCTGCGGGTGATGGGATGGGTGAACAATCGAGAAGATCGATGCGGCCTTAGGTTGGCCATGGCCAACCTAAGGCCGTTTTTTAGGACGCTCTGTTGAGGGAGACGGAATTGTCTTGGGCTAGCGACATCGACTGGCGGATGGTTGGGGATCTCCCTGGGCTAGCAGATCGGATAGGGTGACAAACCGATAGCCCTGGGGGCTGTAGGTGGCCAGAATTTGCTGCACCAGTTCCACGGTGTTTTGGCGGTTAACGGGGGGAGAGCCGGGGAGAGCCGGGCCAGAATCGTGCATCAGCACAATGGCCCCTGGATGGGCGCTCTGTTGCAGGAGGCTAAGCATGTGTTCTACAGACAGACCGTTCCAATCCTGCACGTCGATATCCCAAAAGATGAGCGGTCTTCCCATGGCCTTGAGGGTAGCCATAACCAGCAGGTTAGCGTGGCCATAGGGGGGGCGAAAGTAGGACGGCAACTGCCGTAGCCACGGGGCCAGCAGATCGTCTGTGTGCTGAATTTCTCGATGAATGTCTTGGCGGAATTTGCGGTTGAGATCCGGGTGAGAGAAGGTGTGATTGGCCAACTCATGGCCTTGGGCCACCAGGGTTTGGGCAATGTCGGGGTACTGCGCGAGGTGCTGGCCGATGGCAAAAAAGGTGGCCTTGGCTTGATAGTTCTGCAGAAGGTCGAGGATGGCGGGGGTATAGACCGGATGGGGGCCATCGTCAAAGGTGAGGGCCATGATGGGGGCTTGGGTATGCACACAGAAGACGGCCTCCCCAGACATTTGAGTCCACAGAAAGCGCTGGGGCCAAAACCCCTTTGTCCAAACCAGGAGGGCGAGGGTGGTCGCGATGAGCATTAGCCCCAGACGTACCACAGGCCACCGCAGCCTCAAAGGCCGATGCCGGGCAGGGGTCGTAGCTGCCATGGCCCTCATGGTTTAACCGAGGTAGCGCCCACGGGATAATCTCCCCTGGCTAGATCAGAAAGCGCCTGAAGCACCGCTAGCATGGCCCACCCAAGGAGATTGACTCGGGCATCGAAAAAGGCAATGTCGAATAGGGAAAACAGAATGCAGGCCAGGAAGCTAAGACCATAGCCCGCTAGCACGGGCCGGAACCCCCAGGGCAGCCGACTCAGGCCATAGCACCGCACGGCCCGATAACACACCCAGCCAACGATGCCCGTCAGCAGCAGCATCACGGGCAACCCTGCCTCCGCCGCCAGGTGCAGCCATAGGTTGTGGCCGTGGTTCAACAGCGGTTCATCGGGAATAGAGTAGGGCACGTAATTCGCCTGGAACCCGCCAAAGCCAACCCCAAACCAGGGATGCTGCCGAATCAATGGCAGCGACAGCTGCCAAATGTTGACTCGCATGGCACTACTGCTGAAGGCATGGGTAATCGAACGTCCCCCAACGCCGCCATAGGCCACCCCCACCAGGGTTGCCATCATCAAGCCTAGCCCTATCCACCGAGCCCAGCGATGCCGCCGCATCAGTACGATGGCGATTAGCAACTGCACCAGCAGCACCAAGATGCCGCTCCGCGACCCCGATCCAAACACACCGAGGGGAATCAGGGCCGTGGCTCCGTAAATCCAGGCTACGGTGGCGGGCTGGTAAGCGCTCAAGCGCAACCGAGAATCGCCTGACGTTGTGGTCGTGGGGGAGATCGCAGCCAAGGGCATCGCCTCTGGAGGCTTTAGGGCCAGAATACAGAGCCCCAACCCTAGGCCAAAGATCATCACCAAATAGGCGGCCAACACGTTGGGATGCCCAAACACCGAATCAGCCCGATGACCGTAGTTATGGGTTTGATACAGCCAGGCCATCCAGGAAGCCTGGCTGTATCGGGCGACCATAGCCGGTGCCCGAAAGATATACTCAACCGCCGCTCGCAGGCTGATCGGAATGGAGGCCATCAACAACCAAAACGCTAGGTTTCTCAGGCTTTGGAGGGGTTTGGGTAGGCGGGTGATGTAGAGGGAGAAACCCGCAAAAAAGAGAAAAAATGGCCAGAGATTTGTGGACTGGAGCGCAGCCTGGGTCGGGTTCGCCGCTGCCGCGATGCTGAGGCCAATCCCCAGGGTGAGCCACCCCCAGCCCTGTCGCCAAAGCCGCTGCCAGATCGCCTGGGGATAGGCCACCAACCAGCCTAGAATCAAGATGAAAAAACCCGTGAGACCCAGGTAACTGGCGTAGGGCAAAACAATAAAGCTCCCCAGGGCTAAGCGCTCATGGTGTTGTGTTAGCCCCCAGCCCCCCAGGCGGTACCCCTTTGCTTTGATAGCCATGCGCCCCCTTGATATCGATGGTGGTTGAAGTATTAGTAGGCCCCATCACCCCGAATAACCACCCAAACCGTTTTAATCAGAATATAGATATCTAGCCACACTGACCAGTTCCTCACGTAGTAGGCATCTAAATTGACCCGCTCGGCATAGGAGACATCGTTGCGCCCTGACACCTGCCAAAGCCCCGTTAGGCCAGGGAGGACGCGGGTGTATAGACTGTACTTCTCGGCATAGCGAGGAATTTCCTCCGCAATAATCGGACGGGGGCCAACCAGGCTCATCTCCCCCCGCAGCACGTTCCAAAGTTGGGGCAGTTCATCCAGGCTGGTGCGCCGCAAAAAACGCCCAATGGCGGTAACTCTGGGGTCGTAACGCAGCTTTTGGTCGGTTTCCCACTGGTGTTTAAGGTGGGGGTGAGAGGTGAGGTAGGCCGCCAAGGCTCGGTCGGCGTTGGGCACCATGGAGCGAAATTTCCAGGCCATGAAGGGGCGACCATTGCGCCCCAGACGTTTTTGGCCGTAGAACACGGGGCCAGGGGAACTGAGTTTTACCAAGAGGGCAATGAGCACTAGCAGCGGCAGTAGCGCTAGGCCCACCACCAAGGTCAGAACGAAATCGAGCAGGGCTTTTGACATCCTTGGCCCCGGCAGCAGCAGCCGTTGGCTAATTTCTAGGCCTAAAATGCCGCCCAGGTCCTTGGCTCCCACCCACAGGCTCGACACCCCGAACAAATCGGGGATCATCAGCAGGTGGGCAAAGGTGTTGCCGTACTGCTCCAGAATGGTCAGCAGGCGCTCCCGTTGCACCCCCGGCATGGCCACAATGGCGTAGTGAATATCCCGCTGGCGGGCTAGCACCGGGGCGGCGGATAGCCCGCCAATCACCGGAATACCGCAGATCTCACCCCGTTTTTCGGGGTCATCATCGAGGGCCGCGACAGGCTTGAGGCCAAACTCGGGCTGGCGCTGTAGGGTGTGAATCACCATTTCTCCCGTTTTGCCGGCCCCCAAGATCAGCACGGGATAGCCCCACCAGGCATAGCGAGAGAGCCCCTGGCGCAGCAGCAGCCGTCCTAGCAAAACAGACCCCAGGGAGAGCCCCCAGGCCATGAGGAACACCCCCCGCGAGTAGGTTTCTCCCTCGCCCACCAGGAAAAAGCCAGCCCCCAGCACGAGGTAGGTAAAGGTGGTAGACAGCACCACCCGCCGTAACTCATCCACTGGGCTAAGCCCCACCCCTGGATAGAGACCAGCCGCCGTGTAGGCGAGCAAAAATACCCCCAAGATCGGCCAAAGTCGCCAGTAGAGAATCGGATCGTAGGCTCCATTCAAGGCAAGACGACCGTAGACACTTATGACCCCGGCCAACACGAGGGCTAGCGTATCCGCCGTAGCCAACGCTCCCACCATCGGGATAGACCGAGTTGACATCCGTAGTGAGGCCATGACTGGACTAGTCGCTTGCGGTAGAGGAAACATACTGCCCCTCAGTACTCCTGAGTCACCGACATTACTCTAATGCATTGCCCTGTTGAAAATTCAGCCATTTTTGATGGACAAAATCAGTCAATTCCTGGCAAAAGCGAGTTTCTGAAAAGATTTCAGCATGATCACGAATCATTTCAGCCGAAAAAGTTCCCGCGCGCTGCTCAAAATAGCGCAGAGCTTCCGTTAAATCCCGCACGGTCTGCTGGCCAAAGAGTACACCGGTTTGCCCTGGAATCACGGTTTCGGCGCTGCCGCCCCGCCCCAGGGCAATCACCGGAGCCCCCGCCGCCTGGGCTTCCACTACGGTGATGCCAAAATCCTCCTCAGCAGGAAAAACAAAGGCTCGACAGCGCTCCATATAGTCGGCCACGACCGCGTCTGTTGGGTTTTGCAAAAAGGTGATATTGGGTTGGGCCACCTGCATCAGATCCGCCAGTCCGGGGCCATCACCAATGATCACCAGCGGCTTTTTTAATTCATTGAAGGCGGCCACCGTCAGATCAACCCGTTTGTAGGGGACGCAGCGGGATACCGTGAGGTAAAAATCCTCGCGAACCCGATCACTGCGAAACCGATCCACCGCCACCGGCGGATAGATCACCGTGGCGGGACGACGATAGGTTTTCCAAATCCGCCGAGCGACGTAGCGCGAGTTGGCCACAAAGCAGTCTACCCGATGGGCTGAGGCCAAATCCCACAGGCGCAGGTAGTGCAGAACGATCCGCGTCAGCCATCCCTTGGGGCCACGACCCTGCCCCGACTGGGCCAGGTACTGCTGCTGTAAATCCCAGGCGTATCGAATGGGGGTATGCACGTAGCTGATGTGCAACTGATGGGGCCGCGTTAGTACCCCCTTGGCTACGGCATGGCTACTGGAAAGGATCAGGTCGTAGTCCCCTAGGTCAAACTGCTCAATGGCTAGGGGCATCAGGGGCAGGTATTGCCGAAAGTGCTTCCTGGCAAAGGGTAAATGCTGGATAAACGAGGTGTGTACCGGCACCTGGGGCGGCAGTTGGGGTGGTGCCTGGGCAGACAGAAACTTGACGAGGGCAAACAGCTCCGCCTGGGGATAAAGCCCTAGCAGTTGCTCCACGACTTTCTCTGAACCCGCCCTAGCCTCCAGCCACTCATGGACAACGGCCACCCGCCTAGGGGACGCATCGCTAGGGATCAACGGGGTTCACCACAGGCATAACGGCCAGAGGTTTGGCCATGGCCTTGATCAGGAGGCCGCCTCTCCCAAGACCCCTCAGCGCCATCTTGCCTCCCATCGCAGAGGCTAGCATTCGGCTTGCAGCTCACCAGCGGCCACCTTGTCGGACACCATCTGGCGAATTAAGGCCAGCTCTTCGTAGGTGACCTGGCCATCGGCCCGCATCGCTGCGGTAATTTGCTGGCGCTCCTCAGCGGTAACCACGCCGTCTTCAATGGCCTTTTCGATGACTTGCCGGAGCTTGTCTAGCTCTTGCTGCTCCTCGGCACTGAGGTGCTGACCCATGGTTGCCCCCTTGCGATGCGTGGTCTGCGGGATTGAACAAACAGAATGTCTGGGGAAATTACCCCGGCCATCAAACCTCAGGCGTTGGTCTGAGGTGCCTCGATTTTACCAGGAGATGCCCCACGACTCTAACCCCAGCTCAGGGCATCGTAGGGCCTTAGCCCGAAGGCCGTGGCGCTAGGGCCATGGGCGACAACGGGATAACCAAAGCATCTAGGAAGCCAGGGCCACCTGGACAATTTCCTGGAGTTTGCCGTTTTGGTAGAGCTCGATCAGAATATCGGAACCGCCGAGGAATTCGCCGTTGACGTAGACCTGGGGAATGGTGGGCCAGTCGGAATACTCTTTGATGCCCTGGCGAATGTCGGGATCGGCCAGCACGTCAAAGGTCTCGAAGGGAACGCCGAGAATGTTTAAAATCTGCACGACGTTGTTGGAAAAGCCACACTGGGGCATGAGCTTATTGCCCTTCATAAAGACCATGATCGGGTTGGCTTGCACCATCTGGTCAATGCGATCCTTAACGGCAGCGTCCATGGGGTAATTTCTCCAAGGGTGAATGGAATTAAGGGAACAAGACTATCTAACAACCTTTGAGTCCTTGAGTTGTGCCTACGGTGAAGCTAATCTCAAGGCCTTTGTGCTTAAACAACCATCGAGGGCAGGGGATATCTGGCCTCTGGGGAACGTCAACCCGCTTGGGCGGCCTGCCAGTCTTCGGGGGTATAGGTTTTGAGGGCGAGAGCGTGGATGGCCTCGGAGGACATGGCCTCGCGCACGGCCCCGTAGACGAGTTGGTGCTGCTGCACTAGGCTACGCCCCGCAAAGGCCGAGGAAACCACCGCCACTTGGTAATGGTCGCCACCGCCGGTCAGGTCTTGCACCTCCACTTCGGCATCGGGAAGGCTGGCCTTGATCATGGCGGCCACTTGATCTGGGCTAATCATGGAAACGACACTCCCACTAGGGTCTAACAAGGGAACAGGGCGGATCCCCGAAGCTGAGGAAGGGGGTGAAGGCCACTCCGCTACTGCCATCTTGCCATTGAATGGAACAGCATCGATAGGGAATTGCCATTGATTTTTTCTATATTCGCCCAGGGGCAACAGGCCCTAGCGGCTTCTACTCGCCTTCGGGAACCGGGACAGCGGTAGCTTGTCCAGCGTAGGGTTCGCTCACAAAGCCGAGTTCAAACAACTGTTGGTAGGCTCGCTGCCCCAGTTCACGGGTGGGCTGCTGGCTGCGGAGAATTTCCATCAGCAGGGGAATGGCTTCGTCTGGCTTATTCTGGGCGCGGTAGACCAGCGCTAATTGATAGGTGGCTTGGTCGCGCATCTGAGCCGCTTCTAAGGCTTGATCACGGTTGCTGCGGTTGAGCTGGGTGTTAATGCCCACGAACATTTGGGCCAGTTCCTGGTAATAGCTCGACAGCTGGTTGAGGGTTTCGCGGGAGGCCTGAAGTTTGACCGCAGCGGTGTCTAAATCTTGATTGGCAATGGCGGCTTCGGCCTCGGCCATTTGCTGGCGGGCTCCGGCTATGCTGAGGGAGGTGCTGGAGATATTCCCAGGCTGAACCGGGGTAATCTCAGGCTCTACCACCGTGCCTTGGGCTAGCTGACCGGGGCTGGCAACGGCTTGGCTTGCCCCCACAACACCACTACCTAGGCCCCCGCCTAAGGCCACCAGTACCGCCGCCGAAAAGCTGGATAGGGGTTTCCAAACAGAGTGCATTGCAACGACCATGACTTACCCAAAATATGAGGGACAATCGCACCGGCTAATCTAACGATTTACCAAAGGACGAGCTGCCAAAATACTGAGGTATCTTAACATCTCGTTATGGCCCACTGGAGAATTCAGCCTGGATTCTCCAGGGATTCTTCTCCGTGAGTGCTAGGGAGACTGGGTGCTCCACCTGTGACCACAACCGGGCTAAAAAGTTCCCGTTGTGGGGTTACGGTCATCCATCCTCCGCTTCCCGTCCTCTGCCCCTTCTATCCCCCTACTTTCGACCCATGGCACAGTCCTCCGATGCCAATGCCCCTGACCTTTCCGCCATGGCTGGCCCCCGCGAGGCACTGATAGGCGACATTATTCAGCGGGGGGGGGAAGAACTGCGGGTGGAAAAGGTGCCCACCCGATTGACCACGCGGCTGCATCAGCCGGGGGC
The DNA here is from genome assembly GCA_964635665.1 of uncultured bacterium. Lineage (GTDB taxonomy): Bacteria > Cyanobacteriota > Cyanobacteriia > Phormidesmidales > Phormidesmidaceae > Nodosilinea. Next base: position 15,439 of record CAZWNR010000022.1, read on the forward strand.
GTTGGGGGCGGTGCAGGCGGCCCTGAGTCCGGTGGGGGTGCGGGTGGTGGCGGCGGGCCAACTGGTGGAATGGCAGGTGAACGCCGCCGAGTTAGAGGACACCCTCGACCGAGCCCGTCAGCATCCCGATGTGGCCTTTGCTAGCCATGTCTATCGCCTGATGGATAGCCCCCAAACCTGGGTCTATCTCACGAATGAGCTAACGGTGCAGGTGGAGAACCAGGTGGAGCAAGCCACCCTAGAGGGTTGGCTAGGGCCGCTGGGCCTGGTGATTGAACGTCCCCTGGTGGGAATTCCCAACGCCTTTGTGGTGCGGGTAACGGCGACAGCCAGCGAGAACCCCATCAAGTTGGCTAACCGACTGCTGCGCCAGCCTGGGGTGATGATCGCTGAGCCGAATTTGGTGATCGCCGTGGAGGGGCAGTACCGCCCGACGGATGATCGCTATCCCCAGCAGTGGCACCTGTTTCACCAGGGCGGGCCGCAACTGGCGGCGGGGTCTCACATTAACGTGGAGGACGCCTGGAACATCACGCGGGGTAGTCGCTCGGTGGTGGTGGCGGTGGCCGATGATGGCTTTGATTTAGAGCACACCGATTTGCAGGGGATGGGCAAACTGGTGAACCCCATCGACCTAAAGGACCGGGATGCGGTGCCCCTG
>CAZWNR010000023.1:0-16078 GCA_964635665.1 uncultured bacterium
GAACGGCGCGGCTGCGAATACCGATCCTCCCGCCGCAGCAACCGCTACCTCTACCGTCGCGGCGACCTAGAAGCCCTCTACCAAGAGGTCTATACCTCCTAGGCGCATCCTTATAGATACAGATCTAGGGGATGCCATCGTAATAGATACAGATCTAGGGGATGCCATCGTAGACAGATCACCGAACGTTATCAAGTGTCTGCGGGTGGGTGGTGCTCCAGGGCCGACTGGCAGGTCTTCAGCAGATTCTCCAGCTGTTGCTGCTGTTCGATAGTTAACCCCGCTAGAAGCCAATGGTTGACTTGATGGGCAATGCGATTGCCTGCGGCCAGCGCTGCCTCGCCCTTGGTTGTCAGATAGGTGCCCACCACCCGGCCCTTGGGTGCCGCACGGCGGGTCAGCAGTCCCGACTTTTCCATCCGTTGCAGCATGGTGGCTACGGCTTGGGGCGTTACCTTGGCATAGCGGGCAATCTCGGCCCCCGAAGCCCCAGGGCAGTGGTGTAAGTACCGTAGCAGATCCCACTGGGCGGCACTGAGGTCAACCTCTGCCAACGCCGCATTCAGGCTGGCATCCAAAGCCGCATGAACCCGATGCAGGGTAATCATTATCAAACCATCCGGAACCATGACCTGCCTTAACCCGAGAAGCTATCACCCAGCATATCAACGGGTTGACACCTGAAACTCAATGCCTTTATATAAATACATTGATATATTGCCGAGAGCAATCGTATGGTTCAGTACTGTTATGAGTCCCACACCAACGTGCCCGTCGATCGCCTCTGGCCCGTTGTTGCGGATATTGCCACTTGGCCCCAGTCGGATACGCAAATTGAGTGGATTGAGGTTGATGGCGTGGTTCAGGTTGGTACGACTTTTGTTCTCAAACCCAAGGGCGGCCCCCGGCTATCCATGGTGGTGGATGCCTTTGAGCCGCCTCACTGCTATCGGGATATTTGTCTGATGCACTTGGGGCAAATGAAGACCACCCACGAATTTTTACCCCCCGAGACTGGGACGCTAATCCGAGTCACCATTGCTATGGCGGGGCCACTAGGACGACTGTGGTGGCGCATGGTGGGCCGCAAGCACGCCCAAGGATTGCCCGCCCAAACCGAGCGATTTATTCGTCAGGCCCGCAACCGGGTGGCCACGAACTCGGCAATGGTCAGCGAATGATTAGATTTTTGGGGGCTAAGTCGTAGCGAATCCGACTTTCTCCCATTAGAATAGTTAGAATCGATACATTTGTTTAGGCTACGTTAGCCAGTACTGGAAGGGTTTGGACGTTTTCCAAGCGGCTAATGTAGTATCGACATGTAGTGCGTCGTAGTATTCGTAATACAGCATTGCCTTCGTTGTCTACCTTGTGGGAGTTACCATGAGCCACTCGTCTAGCCCCGACCGCATTTTGATCTTCGATACCACCCTGCGGGATGGCGAACAGTCCCCAGGGGCCACCCTAAACGTGGAGGAGAAGCTAATTATTGCGAGGCAGCTAGCTCGACTGGGGGTAGACATCATTGAAGCCGGATTCCCCTTTGCCAGTCCTGGGGATTTTGAGGCGGTTCAAAAAATTGCCCGTGAGGTGGGCACCGCCGATGGCCCGGTGATCTGCGGCTTGGCCCGTGCTACGAAATCGGATATTGAGCGGGCTGGGGAAGCCGTAAAACCCGCCGCCAAGGGTCGCATCCACACCTTCATTGCCACCTCGGATATCCACATGCAGTACAAACTGCGCAAGAGTCGAGAGGAGGTGCTGGCCATTGCGCCAGAGATGGTGGCCTATGCCAAAACCTTCACCGACGATGTGGAATTTTCCCCCGAAGATGCCGGACGCTCTGACCCGGAATTTCTCTACCAAATGCTGGAGGCGGTGATTGCCGCTGGGGCCACCACCGTGAATATTCCCGACACCGTGGGTTACCTCACCCCCACTGAGTTTGGCGACCTGATTCGCGGCATTAAGGAAAACGTGCCCAACATCGACCAGGCGGTGATTTCCGTCCATGGCCACAACGACCTCGGTTTGGCGGTGGCTAACTTCCTGGAAGCCGTCAAAAACGGGGCTCGTCAGCTCGAATGCACCATCAACGGCATTGGCGAACGGGCCGGAAACGCCGCCCTAGAAGAATTGGTGATGGCCATGCATGTGCGCCGTTCCTACTACAATCCCTTCCTTGGTCGTCCGGCGGATTCTGAAGCGCCCCTCACCAACATCGACACCCGCCAGATCTACAAAACCTCGCGCCTGGTGTCGAATCTGACCGGGATGTTTGTGCAGCCCAACAAAGCAATTGTGGGGGCCAACGCCTTCGCCCACGAGTCTGGCATTCACCAGGATGGCGTGCTGAAGAACAAGCTCACCTACGAGATCATGGACGCCACCTCCATTGGTCTGACGGACAACCAGATTGTGCTGGGCAAGCATTCGGGCCGCAATGCCTTCCGCACCCGCCTGCAGGAACTGGGCTACGAGCTGGATGATCAGTCCCTCAACCGGGCTTTTCTGCGGTTTAAGGAACTGGCGGATAAGAAAAAAGAAATCACCGACTGGGATCTTCAGTCCATTGTCAACGACGAAACCCAGCAGGCTCCCGAACATTTCCACCTCGACTTGGTGCAGGTGTCCTGCGGCGACAGTGCTAAACCCACCGCTACCGTCACCATTCGCACCCCCGACGGCAAAGAACTGATGGACGCCGCCATTGGCACTGGCCCCGTGGATGCGGTGTACAAGGCGATCAACCGCGTTGTGGGCATCGAGAACCAGCTGATCGAGTTCTCGGTGCAGTCGGTGACGGCAGGTATCGATGCCCTGGGTGAAGTCACGATTCGCATTCGCCATGAGGATCGGGTGTTCTCTGGCCATGCCGCCAACACCGACATTGTGGTCGCCTCCGCCCATGCCTATCTGCACGCCCTCAATCGGCTCTATGCAGCCCTGCAAGGGGAAAAGGCCATCCATCCCCAGCGGGACGCAGAGCCCGTGACCGCCTAGTGCATTGGGTAGAGGGTTAGGGTAGCTCAACATCCCCAAATTCCAGGGTTCTTATGTAGGCTGTACCTTGAGGTACACCTTAAGTCAGGGCCCTGGGATTTTTGAGTTTGTCTGTGGGGCAAGCCTAGGGACTCATGCCTTGACCCTGGATCCATTGAGCCCACAGTACGTTCTAGTCTGTGATGTCAAGGTTGTTCAGTGGCTCGCATCCTTAAAAGAGGTGTGGGCAGAACCTAGCTGGATGAACGCTTAGCCCTTTGGACATCATAGGTTTCGTAGGCAGCCACGATGCGCTGCACCAGGGGATGGCGCACCACGTCGCTTTGGTTGAGCTTGCAAAAGGCAATCCCCTCCACCCGTTGGAGAATCTGCTGAGCCACGGCAAGCCCAGAGGCCTGGTAATCGGGTAAATCGGTTTGGGTTGTATCGCCCGTGACCACCATGCGGGAGTGGAACCCTAGGCGGGTCAACACCATTTTCATCTGGGCCGGGGTGGTATTTTGGGCCTCGTCTAAAATCACAAAGGCATTGCTGAGGGTGCGCCCCCGCATGTAGGCCAGTGGTGCCACCTCGATAATGCCGCGCTCCATCAAATTGGCAATTTTCTCAGGATCCACCAACTCATGCAGCGCATCGTAGAGGGGTCGCAGGTAGGGGTTGACTTTTTGCTGTAGATCCCCCGGCAAAAAGCCTAGACGCTCTCCGGCTTCCACCGCTGGCCGGGTTAGGATCAGCCGCTCAAACTCGTTGTTGAGCAGGGCCTGTACCCCGACCATGGTGGCTAAGAAGGTTTTGCCAGTGCCCGCTGGCCCCGCACAAAAAATCAGGTCGTGGCTGCGTAGGGCTTTGATGTATTGCTTTTGCCGAAAGGTCTTGGCCCGTACCACCTCACCCCGACGGGTACGGGCAACAATATCTTGGTGGATGGCCTGAAGCTCCTCCACCTGGTTGGTATCGAGGGCATGACAGGCGGTCATAATGTCGGCACTGGTGACCGTTTGCCCTTGCCCCCAGATGGGTTCTAGGGATTCCACTAACCGCCGCGCTCGCTCCGCCGTAGCCTCGGTGCCTGAAATCAAAAGCTCTTGACCTCTTAGGACTAGGGAAGCCCCAGTCTGCTGGGCCAAGAGCTTAAAGTTCTCGCTGCGGTAGCCAGACAGTGCGATTGCCCCATCGGGCTTGGGAATTTCAATCCGAATGGTGGAGGCCATAACCGCAGCCCTAAACGGCAAAACACCGCAAAACCAAAAACATCGAACTAAGACCTAGGCCTTAGGCTTGATCTGAGGCTTGGGCTTTTGGGAAGGACGGCGAGGAGGGCGATTGTGCTCATGGCCCGCAGCCCCTTCCTGACCTGCGCTACCAAATACATCGAAATAAGCAGACCACCCCCAGAGTGCCGCCGTAGCTCGAACCACGTTGCGGATGGCCTGAATATTGCGTCCACCTCGGCCAAAAACCTTGCCCCGCTCATCACCGCTGAATGCAACCCGAATCCAGACCTTCGACTGAGCTATATTCTGCTCGCAGTCGATCCGCAAGGCTGATGGAGTATCTAAGAAGGGCTCCACCAGAAACTTGACGAGGCCAGAAAAGTCAGGGCTACTCATGCTGTCGATCCGGTAGGGGACTAGGCTTGAGCCTTGAGTTGCTCAAAAACGTTGGCCTTTTCGAGGATATGCTTCACGGTTTTGGTGGGCTGTGCCCCCTGTTGTAGGCGGCGCACAATGCCGGGAACATCCAGACGGGTTTCGTCGGTGCGGGGGTTGTAGAAGCCAAGCTCTTCGAGGGGACGACCATCACGGCGGGCATCGCTATTAATGGCTACGATGCGATAGCTAGCTTCTCTTTTCTTGCCAAAACGCTTGAGGCGGAGCTTAATCATAGGTCAAGGACAGCAAAAATTTAGGGGTCAGAACGGTTAGCCTAAAAGGCTACCATGCAAAGCACAGGTTATCTATCATAGCACTGAACTTGCATACCTATGACGGTGAAATGTTTGAATTAGGCCCCAGTCAAAGGAACCGCTGACTGCGATGGCTTCGGGCCCTTCGCTCTCAACGAATGAGGCTCCAAGGATGGGGCAACGCTAGACCCAATCACCCTGAGTAGTTCAGGACAACCCAAGGTCAATCTTCGTGCTCGTCAAAGGGATCCGCTAGCTGCTTAGACGGAGGCCCAAAGGAGAGATAAACCGCAAACCCTGTGACGGCGACTAGCACCGCCCCGACGGAAATAATAAGAACTGTTGCGGGTTCCATAAACTTTATGAGAAGGATAAACCCCTCCATCATATAATATTACGAACTATTAAAGTATTGATAGCGGAAGGATCCATGGCACAACGGACTTGGTTGGGAGATGTTCTCAAGCCCCTCAATTCTGAATATGGGAAAGTGGCCCCCGGCTGGGGTACTACACCTCTGATGGCGGTTTTCATCGGTCTGTTTTTCGTCTTCTTGCTGATTATTCTCCAGCTCTACAACTCCTCCATCATCCTCGATAGCTTCGACGTCGATTGGCGCAGCATCGGAATGTAGGTTGGCCGTTCTAAGGCAAAACCGCTCAACATAACCCTAGGGGGCGAGTGCGGATGTTCTCCGGGCGGCCCCCTTTTTGGTGGGTTGAGTTCGGCTTGCGGGGCTCTCCCCGGCATAATGGGGAGAGTTCTGTGGTTGTGGTTCATCCCGTGTGGATAGGAGTCGTCGTATGAACGTATTTGGAATTGGCCTGCCTGAGATGGCGGTGATTTTGGTGCTAGCCCTGCTGGTGTTTGGTCCCAAAAAGCTGCCGGAAATCGGGCGCAGCTTAGGTAAGGCCATCAAGGGGTTTCAGGATGCCTCTAAGGAATTTGAGGAGGAATTCAAGAAGGAAGCCCAGCAGATTGAGAAGGTTGTCAACAGTCCGATGAAGGCCACCCTCGATCCGCAGCCTTCCAAGGCGCTCTCCCCCCAGGGAAATCAGCCCCCTGAGGAGATCGTGGTTGACGCTGAACCAGCCTCAGCCTCCCACGGAGAGACCACTGAAACTGAAGCCAGCGCAGCATCCGAACCTGCTAGAGAAGTGGCGAATGAGGTCGATTTTGAGCCAGTATCTCCCGAAGCAATGGCCGCTGACAGCGATACGGACACCTCAGCCTAGGCCACTGGGCAGCACAGGTAGAGGGTTGCAATCCCCAGGCTGGGGATTGACCGTTTATCCTGATCTAGTCGAAGGGGCAAGTACTTGGATAGGCTCAGCCTATGCGAGCTTGTCCAAGCCTGAAGGTCAAAATTAAAATGTCTAGGCAGCGGGCTAGCCGGGGCTGTGAATCCCCCCTTCATTGAAAACCTTATCGTTGTGCTATGACTGACGCCTCTGTCACCGCGGATCGACTCCCCATTAGCCTGATTGTGGGCTTGGGGAATCCTGGCTCCAAGTATGCTGGCACCCGCCACAATATTGGCTTTGATGTGGTGGATCAACTGTCCAAACGGTGGACCATCCCGCTAAAGGAGGAACGCCGCTTTCAGGGGGAGTATGGCGCAGGGGTAGCGGTCCATCGACAGAAAATTTACCTGCTGAAGCCCCTGACCTATATGAATCGTTCGGGGCAGTCCATTCGGGCGGTGCTGGATTGGGTCAAGCTCGATCCTGGCGCAGTACTGGTGGTGTACGACGACATGGATTTGCCCGTTGGCAAACTGCGGCTGCGGCTGTCGGGGTCGGCGGGGGGGCATAACGGGATGAAGTCGGCCATTGCCCACCTCAAAACCCAAGATTTTTGCCGTCTCCGCATTGGCATTGGGGCGGTTCGTCCTGAGGCTGAGCGGGATCAGGCGGTGGTCTCCCACGTGCTGGGCAACTTTTCTAAGGCCGAGCGGCAGACCATGGATGAGGTGGTGGATGTGGCGGTTCGGGCCTTGGAGAAAAGCCTGACCGATGGCGTGGAGAAAGCGATGAGCCTGTATAACGGGCTGGATCTCAGTGGCGGCTAGGGTGCCTCGGTTGCAAACTATGACGCTCTCCCGTGAATTTTGGCGAAAGGTTACAAAGTGCTAAGGCCATGTCGTCAACTGGTAGGCTAGGGGGGAGTAATGGCTGCGAAGTCAGCAATCGCAGGGGGTAGCTTAGCCTGGACACCCCTAGGGCGAAATGGCAATCACGGTTCCCTGGCTTGAACTATGAGCAATTCCACATCTGTAGTGGAAGAATTGTTAACGACAATTCCCCAGCTTCGACCTAGACTCTATTTCAAGACATCGTTAACAGCTCTGTCCCATGCCATGGAAGACCATATTTTGGCTGGCGTGGGCGGGGCTCTTGTTATTGCTAGCTTTCAGCAGGAACGCTTTTATCTGCAAGAGGCCAGTCGTTACCTGCGGATTGCGGAGCTGAGCGACCAGCTTTACGTCCTGTCGGCGGCGGGTACAAGCTTTACGAGCCGTTCTGCCAACTATGAAACCATTGCCTTCGATGCCGGAGATGCCCTGGTTCACGAGTGGCATTTAGTGGTCATCAGCGAGAACTACCAGGCGTGTTTGATCTGTCGAGAGCGCCCTTCCCACGATGGCCCCGATCAGCCCTCCCTCGATCAAAACCGTCGCTTTGAGGGGATCTGGACTCAGGATCCCTACGTTACCCAGCGGTCGGCGGAGATTTTGTTGAACCGCATCGCCCAGTATCGGCCCGACATTCTGGCCAAGGTGAAGGTGGCCAAAGCGCGCTACCTAGACCCCGTCGTCACCCCCTCGGAACGCCTAGACGGGAAAGGAACGCCCGATCCCTTTACCCAACGCCTGGTCACCTATCTACAGGCAGGGCAATACAAACTGCTGAAGGCCTACAAAGCCATTGCAGCCCAAGAACAACGCGAGCGCCTAGTGAACTCAATCACCTCGGTGATCAGGCAATCCCTAGACGCTACGGAAATCTTTGAAAAGGCAGCTTCGGAGCTAGGCCAAGCCCTGAACGTGTGTCGCTGTCTGATCTACCCCTGTGCGGCTACCGATGCCACCACCACCATCGAACATGAGCATCGCCAGCCTACGGTGGAATCTTTGCTGGGGGAAACCTGGCCCCTGGCTACAAGTCCACTCTTCGACTACGTGCAGGACACGCAGGAAATAATCAGCATCCCCAACACCCACGATCCAGAGTCGCCCTTTCGCTACGAACTCGACGCTATTCGGTTGCTGCTGGATCGGTGGCGGATTCAGTCTTGGCTAATTGCGCCCCTGACCTACCAAGGACGGTTAGTGGGCATGATTGAACTGCACCACTGCCAAGCCAATCCCCACGAATGGACGGAGGATGATAAGGCCCTTGTGGATGCCATCGCCGCCCAGCTGAGCGTGGCCATCATCCAGGCCGAAGCCTATACCCACCTGCAAGACCTCAACCGTCAGCTAGAAGCCCTCGATCTCACGCGGGCCAACCTAATTGCCATTACGGGCCACGAATTGCGCACTCCCCTATCTACGATTCAAGTATGTTTGGAGAGTCTCTCCACCGAGCCGGATATGCCCGCCGAACTACGCCAGGTGATGATTCAGGCGGCCCTAGAGGATGCAGAGCGCATGCGCAAGCTGGTGCAGGACTTCCTCACCCTTTCAAAATTGGAGAGTGGGCGGGTGGAGTGGAATCTAGAATCCCTCTCCATTCAGGAATGTGTGGATCTAGCTCTGAGCAGCGTTAATGCCCACAACAATGGCGCTCCAGTCTCCAACATTAAGGTCAAAATTCCCAAATCTGTCCCCCTTGTGCGGGCAGATGGAGAATGGCTGGTGGAGGTGCTGGTCAAGCTGCTGGACAATGCCAGTAAGTTTACCCCCGCCGAGGGCAAAATTACGATTCAGGTGACTCGTTCTAGCCCCACCCATCTCCAAGTCACCATTGCCGATACCGGGCGCGGTATTGAACCAAGCCGTCTCGATGTCGTGTTTGATAGGTTTTATCAGGAGGAGGGGGCGCTGCGTCGTACCACTGGGGGCACCGGATTGGGGCTGGCGATGTGCCGCCAGATCATCGAGGGTCTGGGAGGGACAATCTGGGCAGAATCGGCGGGCAAAAACCAGGGCAGTCAATTTCACTTCACAGTGCCCATAGCCCAGGGTAAGGGGAGTGATGGGCGAAGCCGCAATAGCTCCCTGGGGCATCACATCCCCAACCGCTCTAGTCAGCCGGCTACGGTGCCTGGTAATCCATCGGTACTGCTGGATGAGTAGCATTACCTGCTTGCTAAGATAACGATTGCTCCCCAACTTCCCTGGGGCTGAGGTTGCATTCGCTGGGGTGGCTATAGACCTACAGCCCTAGGGGCGGATGATGTCATGGAGACGCGCCCTAGGCCTAAGCCCCGGAATAATTTAGCTCGTAAGGCGATCAGGATTAGTCCTCAGTAAGTAACCCGTCCTCACCCTCTTCCACCATGTTTGGGCTGATGAGGGTAATGTCAAATTCATCGGGAGGAAGGGTAGACTGGGTATCGCGTTTAAGCTGATAGTAAATGGCTCGAGCTTGGGGGCCAAAGACGATTTCGTCTTCGTTGATCAAATCGTGGGCCAAGAGCTTGCGCCCATTAATCAACATGCCGTTGGCGCTGGGCTTACCCTTGAGGTTGCCATCTACGATTCGATAGTAAAAGGTGTCATCGTCCTTGGGAAGTTGTACCAAGGTGGCGTGATGTCTCGAGACAAACTGAGATGACAGCCGAATGTCACACTTGGGGTCACGGCCAATGGAATAGACCGACCCATCTAGGGTAATTTCTCGGCGGCCTTTGCTGTCTTCAACGATCAGGATGTTACTCAGCTTGTTGTGTAATGCCATACTCGAACACTGGGAAATGCATTGACCTCAGTACTGACAGGAGCCATAGATGGGAAGAAACGATTGCTTTCTAGTGTACCTCCAGATTTTGATCGAAGATGAATGAAGTAAAAGATGAATGAACTAGAGAATCAGACCTAGCCATGGGGCATATCGATGAGGGGATGGAAGATAGGGGCTGGTCGTGGGTGCCACCGGTGCTGGTTGAGACCGAGTGGGGGCCTAGCCCTAGGGGAGATCGGGCTCTGGGCCTTCAATGGCATCCCAGGGGTTAGAAGGCGTATCCCGTAGTCGTTTCAGCAACCAATTGAAGCGGATGTTGCCCATCGAGAGGAGATCGCCCATTTCCTCAATACCGACTTCATCCCCTAGGTACACAGGCCGCCAATGCTCCCCTTGTAGGTGTTTTACGGTACTGCGCAACCGACTGGACAAGAGGATCGCCAGTGCCTTGTAAAATCGGGCTGCGAACCAGGTGTCTTGGAGCAGTTTCTGGCGCAGCTGCTCCCAATTAATGCCCAACACAACCGCAACATCAGCGGCCATGACCGTCGCCGAAGGGGGCAACCCATCCACAAAGGACATCTCGCCCACCACTTCACCGCTGGCTAGTTGGGCCACAGGCTGTTGGCTGAGGGACTGTACCGATACCTCGAGGCAACCATCCAGAATCAGAAACAGGTGGTCACAGGGCTGACCTTCATAGATCAGCACCTCCCCTGGCTTGAGTTCCCGACGTTGGCCGACATCAATCAGCCAATCTACATCTTCATCGTCTAAAACGCCCAGTATAAATACAATGCGCTTCATGGTCATGGCCCCACCGTAGGTAAATGTTGACGCCCCTGAGGGCAAAGCTCAGACCATGGCCTGGGGGCGATAGAGGCAGGGGTCGGGGGACAGGGGGCAATCAATCGGGTCAACCTATAATGTGCCATGTCAGCGTTTTAGCATAATGCCTGAGGTTCGAGGAGCAGATTGGGTCATCCCACACCCTGTTGCAATAGATCGAAACATTCGCTCCCCGATCTGTACCTAAAACTCTGCTGTGGATAGCGAACGATTCTTCTTCCCATCTTACCTATCCCTAGGCTTTCCTTATCACCCACTCACCGGGGCTGACTCGCGCATTCCGGCCTCTAGTGGCGGTTGTAGGGGCCATACCAAAGGGTTTCGATAGCCTTGGCAACGGCTAGGGGATCCTCAGCTGCCTCCAACCGTTGGGTAATATGGCCCAGCTTGCGTCCAGGCCGAATGCCCTTGTCATACCAGTACAGGGTAGCGTTGGGGCGCTGGCGCAGGGTGGCGATCCGGTGTTGATGGTTGGCTTCAGTATCTTCCAACCCCAGCAGATTCACCATCACCGCTTGGGGACAAGTCAGATGGGGCGATCCCAAGGAAAAATCGCCTACGGCCCGCAACTGCTGTTCAAACTGGGAGGTTTCGCAGGCGTCTAGGCTGTAATGGCCAGAATTGTGGGTGCGGGGGGCGATTTCGTTCACCAACACCCGATCATCGGCGGTGAGAAAACACTCCATCCCCACAATTCCCACTAAATCTAGCTGTTCCACCAGGGTGCGGCCCAGGCTGGCCATGGCATCTGCCACGGCGGCACTGACGGCGGCTGGAGCCATGACGCGCCGGCAGATCTGGTTCACCTGCACCGTCTCCACCGTGGGGTAGAGGGCCACGTCTCCGCTGGCCGAGCGGGCCACCATGATAGCCAATTCCTTCGTAAAGGGCACAAACTCCTCCAGCAGCACCGGGGCCCGCCGAAAGCCATCCCAAGCAGCAACGAGATCCGCCGATGCCTGCACCACCGTCGTTCCATAGCCGTCGTAGCCGAGGCGGCGAGTCTTCATCACCAGGGGAAACCCTAGGTCATCCGCTTTTTGGTGCAGTTCCGCCTCGGATTCCGGCCCCTCTAAAAAGGTGTAGCGGGGATTGGGTAGGCCAATGCGGCTAAAAAACTCGCGCTGGCGACGTTTATCCAACACCAAGGCCAACACCTCTAGGCGAGGCCGAAAGATGACGCCCTGATCGGCTAGGGTTTGGAGTCCGTCGCAGTCGATGAACTCATTTTCAAAGGTGATGAGATCGCACTGCTCAGCTAGGCGGGTGGTTCCTGCCACATCGGCCACCGGAGCCAGCACCACCGATTTTGCGATAGCCACCGCCGGATCCTCAGGGCTGGGCGTCTGCACCACTAAATCTAGACCGAGCCGCTGCGCCGCTGGTCCCATCATCCAGGCCAACTGCCCGCCACCTATCACGCCAATGCGCTGACGATCGCGGAGGGTGCCACTGGAATTAGTGTCGGCCATGGAATTGATGAGCGGGGAAAAGATTGACCGATCCTACGGCCCCCAAGGAAGCAACTCAAATGAACGAGTCCGTAAGAAACAGATTCACTACCAAAGCTAAAAAGAGACCCAGCAAGAGGGCTTATATTTTAGCTTTGGGCTCTAAACGGGCCTGACGGGATTCGAACCCGCAACTTCCGCCGTGACAGGGCGGTGCTCTAACCGATTGAACTACAGGCCCTCGTGTCGGGCGATTTCTATTGTGTGCCTTTGTGGGGCTTTTGTCAAATAAAAAACAAGGAATTGCGAGTTCTCCTAAATTTCTTGGTTTTAAGGAGATTGTGGCCCCGGTGGGGGATCCCTTCCCAGGCCATGACCTCCGGTTAGCGTCCCACAAGTTGGAGCTCTCCGTGGCGTAGCAGTTGCTCAATTACCCCTAGGCGATGGTGCCATACCTGAAGCCGATAGGCGCTATTGGTGGTGTCGATCAGGACTTGCCGATTGAGCGGGGCTTGCACACGGGTGAGCCCTTGCCGCACCTGATCTAGGCCGCGTCGTGAGGGGGACGCCAGGAGGGCGTTAAAGTCCGCTTCTAGTTGATTGACATCCTGTACCCACTGTTCCAGCAGAGGGCGCTCCATCCAAAGTTTTTGGTGACTAAGCAGCCAGTGCCATTCCCGCTGGAGGGTTTGGTAGCGGTCTAGGGCCATCTGGGCAGGGGCGGTGGGGGATGGGGTGGCCTGGGTTTGGGTCAGCAGGGTGTGGATTTCGGCATTGAGATCGGCGGTGGCAAACAGGGCAAAGCCTGGGGTGGGCAGGTCGCGGGCCGTTTGCAGTTGGTCTAGGATGGCCTGGGTGGACAGGTCATACATCCGAATGCCAGGAATGACGATGGCCTCGCCTAGGTCGGCCATCCAAGGGCGCAGCAGTTGCTCGAAGCGGCTGGTGTCCTGGGCGTAGCTCATCAGCACCACCCAGTCGAGGTGTCCGGCCTCGGCCCAGGTGCCCCAATCCTGCTGAATTTTTTGCAGACGCTCCGGTTCGGGGTGGGCAAATACCGCCGCCGACATCACCAGATCTGGGCGCTGCCGCCGCAGGGTAATGCTGAGGGTGGCCACGAAGGAATTGACCTGCTGGATACGGAATTCTGTCCATCGATCCCACAGTACCCGCCGCTGCATTTGCTGCCCTGGGCTAAGGGTGGGGTCGGGACGGGGGGAAAGGTCGAGGGGATCCACCCCGGCAATGCTGCGAAACCGCCAGCGGGCCGCTTCGCCATAGCCATAGGTGCGGTTAGCGCCGGGATCTTGGAAGGGGTAGCGGATATAGTCGAGGTGGACGCCGTCAATCTCGTATTCGTTGACCATCTCCGACATGAGACGGATCAAGTAGCTGCGTACCTCTGGGTTGGCGGGGTCTAGAAAAGGCTTGTCTTGGCCAGGGGGGATCGGGTTGCCCCGGTTGTCGTATCCGGCCCAGCTGGGGTAGCGGGACAGCAGCGGGCCAGGGTAATCCGCAGGCAGGTTGAGGAGGCGGTTGTGCTGTTGATTGCCCGCCGCAAACACCCACACCCAGGCATGGAGGGTCATCCCGCGCTCGTGGGCCAGGTCTACGGCACTGGCGAGGGGATCCCATCGGCGGGTGAGGGGGTTTTGCTCGGGGGCCACCTGGCTGGGGTAGATGGGGTATCCGGCGTTGACGGTTTCAAAGAACACCGTGGTGATGCCTGCCTCCGCCAGCTGATCAAACAACTGGGCGAGGCCCTCCGGGTTGCGCGCTCGAACAATGGTGCCCCGATCCAGCCATACGGCCCGAATTTCCGCCTGGGCGTAGGGCTGATCCGTGGGAAAGCTCTCCCACAGTCCATCTCGCACCGCCACCCAGCGCTCCTTTAATTCGGCATGGTTACCCTCGGCCATGAGGGTAGACCAGTCTTGCAAGAGTTGCTGGGCTTCGGCCAGTTGCGGATGCAAAAATCGCGAGGCCGTGACCCCATCACTATCTCCCACCACACCATCCTCAAGGGCGGCGGTGAGGACAGGATCCACCGTAGCGAGGGAAAGGGTCGTCGGTATCTGGCGGGATTGGGCCAACAGCAACGCACTTTCCAATCGGCCCATCAAATTCCTTAACTCCTGCTCCATGGCCATGGCCACCGCCAAGCTGAGGGGCTGACGACCAGGCGCAAACTCGATCACCGCTGGGGCCACTTCGTTGGCGGGGTCGGTCTCCGCTGGAGAGTTCGCTGGCGATAGGGCTGGGGAGGGGACAGGCTGCCCCGGTTCCATGGCGGTGGCCGACGCCCTGGGGAATAGCCCCAGAATGACGGTGGCTCCTAGGGCTGAACTGACAACAATGCCCCCTAGGGGCCGTAACCATCGCAGGAATAAGAGGGGAATCAACCGCTAACCTCCAGGCCAAGTCAGTACACCGACGGCGCAATTTTGGCATAGTTCCTAGAATTATGCGCGTAGGCTAGGTGATAGGACGGTCGGGAAGAGGCCCGCCTAGGACTATAAAGCCAGATAGCTGTAGGTTTCGGCGGGAAAATCAATGATGGCCTGGAGTAGGTTGGTGCGTTCTAGGTTAGCCCCAGCCAGATCGGTGCCCAGCAGGTTGGTGCCGCGCAAATTGGCCCCACGCAGATCGGCATGGGCTAGGCAAGCACCCCATAGATCGGCATTCGTGAGGTCTGCCCCGACCAGGTCTGCTCCGCGCAGGTTGACCCCAGACAGTTTTGCACCGCTCAGATCAACCCCAGGCAGATGCGCCCCTGGAGCTAGACGGTGGAGGGGCACCTCAGGCCGGAACCCCTTGGGCCACTGGGTGCCATCGGAATAGAGCGCTCCCCGGAGATCAGCATGGCTCAGGTCGCAGGACTGGAGGTTTGCCCCAACAAGGTTGGCCTGCCGTAGGTCAGCGTGGCTCAGATCGGATTCTCCCAAATCCGCCAGCATTAGGGTGGCCCGCCGCAAACTCGCTCGGTGCAGATTGCTGTGGCGCAGGCAGGCACTGAGGAGGTTCGCCCGATCTAGGACGGCCTCTGAAAGGTTGCTGTTGCCCAGCAGGACACCATTGAGGTTGGCCTCCAGGAGGTTGGCTTGGCCTAGGTTGATCCGCGTTAGGTTCCATCGGCTGAGGTCAATCCCGACTAGGCAGGCCTGCGGAAAATCCCGCTGATCATGGGCGAGGGAGGCTCGGAGAAACTCTAGGGTAAGCATAGTGACCTACAGGAAGACGGCGAAGGCCCAAGGGGCGGATACAGTCTTGCTTATGTTACAAAACATACCTAAAAGGATTAGCAAACTCCTTAGAGCCCTCTGTATTACTTCGATAAATCTAAGGAGTCTCAGTAATTATACTGATTCAGGAAAACCTGGACATTGCTCCTTTCCATCATCGGGCTATGGCTAGGTGCCATCACAGCTTGGAATCAATCGTGGATAGAGCCATCGGGCATGATGGCCCCGGTGAGGATGGTACCCGTGAGCTTGACCATGGTGCGCCCACCCACGGCCACCTTTGCACCACTGAGGTCGGCTCCACTCAAATCTGCACCGCTAAAGTCTGCCCCAATCAGGTCGGCTTCGCGCAGGTTGGCATGGCTGAGGTCGGCCTGGAGGAGGTTGGCCCGAAACAGTCTGGCCTTACTGAGGTTGGCGCGGTTGAGGTTGACCTTGTGCAAAAAGGCATCGCTGAGGTCGGCCCCACTAAGGTCGGCTCCGCTGAGGTTGCGGTTGGCAAAGTCCTTCTCGCGCAGGTTGGCCCCCCGCAGATCTTTGCCGCTGAGGTCTGGGCGCTGGCGGTCTCGGTGGGCGCTGCTGGCCGAGTTGCGGGTGTGGGCGTTGTAGGTGTTGTAGCCCGGATCACCCGCTGGGCCTTGGGATGGGGCAGTGTTCGGGGTGACCTTAGGGCCAGTGGGGCCAGATCCAGAGGGGTTAAAGCCAGAGCTATCCGTGCGG
>CAZWNR010000024.1:0-12714 GCA_964635665.1 uncultured bacterium
GTGTAGTGTAAGCCACCAATGGCCGCTGCCAGGGCCATCACCGCCCCCCGTTGCCGCCAAGCAGACTGGGATTGAGCTAAACCCATTGCAATGGTGGCAGCCACCACCGCAATGGCCACCGAAAGGGCTACCAACGGCCAACGGTAGATGAGTTGGGCCGACATTTCCATGGCGGCCATGCCGGTATAGTGCATCCAGGCAATGGACACCCCCATCATGATGCCCCCGGCCCCCAGGGTGAGGCGATTGCTAGAGGCCCGTTCCACCAGCCACAGGTCGACCGCTGCCGCCATGATCCCGTAAACCAAGGACAGCCCTGTGGTTAGGGGGTTGTAGCGCACCACCATAGGCATTTCTAAGGCCAGCATGGCGACAAAGTGGGTGGCCCAAATGCCCACCCCCATGGCCAGCCCACCCCCCGCTAGCCAAAGCCAACGCACGCTGCCTGCCGAGCCTATGACCTGCCGCCCCAGACTCAGGGTGGTATAGGCTGTGAGCGTTGCCATCCCCAGGGACAACACCACTAGCCCCAGGTTGTACTGCCCTACCACAAGCTCAGCTGTTGCTGGATCCGCCATACCGTCAACCTCTGTCCTTACAAATGCGCAATCGACGAATTCCATGTTCCGCGCTGAAGCCGAAACATAGACTGGCCCTGCCTTGTACAGGTCTCAACGGTACGGTGGCTTTGCCGAGCTAAGTGGCGATTACGGAGCCATACCTATGGTTGTTACCTTCTATTGGGCTACGCCTGCCGATGTCACCCTGTCTGTATCAAGCTACACCATCTAGCCTGCCCTAATGCTAAAGCAGAAAAACATGACGAAGGATTTAGGCTCTGTTGATCATAGCGATAACAGCACGCCCCCCCATCCTGGATAGGGGCAGCTCAGGAGGGGCTAGTCTTGGTTGGATTTGCCACGCATGGCGTCAATTTCTAGCCAGGTGATGATCACCCCAGCCACGGGCACCGCCAAAAATAGCCCCAGTACTCCCGCTACCGTAGCCCCTACAATCAACGCAAAAAACATCACAACGGGGTTGATATCGAGGGAGTCTTTCATGACGTAGGGCAGTAGCAAATTTTCCTGCACCTGTTGCAGCAGAACACACACGACCAGGGCGGTGAGGGATGTCCACACGCTTTGGGAGAGCAGCAGCAGCGTAATAATCCCCACGCCTAGGGTAGCCCCAATGCCGGGGATGAGATCTACCAAGCCCGCAATCAGCCCCAGGAAAGCGGCATAGGGAATGCCCAGGATCAGAAAAATGACAAAGGTGGAGCCGCCGAAAAATAGGGACAGCACCAGTAGCCCCCAAAAGAAGCCCAGCAGATTGTGCTGCACCACGGTATTAAACCGTTCTTTATGGCGAATGGGCAGATGTTTCAGCAGCCACCACCACACCTTGGCCCCGTCCAGCATCATAAACAGGGTGACCACGGCAATCAGAATGGCCAGCACCAGGTTGGCTAGGGTGGCCTGAAGCAAGCCCAGCCCCGCCGTGAGTACCGACACCGCCTGACTTTGCAACTGGGGTTCCAAGGACTGCAACTGCACCGGAATATTCCAGGCTTGGAGTAGGCTGTCTAGGTCATTGACCCAGGGCACCACTGAAGCCGATAGGCTTTGCACATTGGCCACCAACTGCTGCCCTTGGGCGATCACCACCGTGCCTAGGGTGAGGGACAGCCCTACCGCCAGGGCTAGGGTGGTCAAAAATACCGTGATGGTAGCGATGCCCCTTGGCCACCATCGGCCGAGCCAGGCCACGGGATGGCTCAGCAAAAAGGCCAAGATTGTTGCCGTGATAAAAACAACGATCAGTACCCGAAAGTAGGCAAGAAGCTGGATCATGGCCCAGCCGCTGGCAAACAACAGTAAAAATCGGATCAGCACGCTATTGCTGATCACGCTCCAAATTCCCTCCGGGGCATCGGGCCGAGAATCGCTCTGGGGATTGTCAAGTTTCATAGGGGGGTGGCCAGGATCAGGCCGAGGGAACATCGGGCAGGGGCACCTCTGGGGCGAGATTATCCTGCACCAGCACAAAGGGCTGCACAATTAAGGACTGAAACCGTTTGCCCATGGCCTTCCCCCATTCCTCAAGCTGATCGGGGGAAGGTTTGGTGATCAGCGCTTCGGCCATCCAGCGGTTTACCGCAGCCACGTCATCCGTGGCAATGGCAACGCCCACATCGGCCAAATCTAGGCGCGAATCCACCAGCACCACCGCCCCCCGATCCGCATGGGGGCTCAGCCAACGCCACTCCGCTGGCCCCACCATTTCGGTCAGTTCGGCTTTCAGGTCTTGGGTCATGGGTTTTAGGGCTCAAGGGGTGAGGGTTGCCATGGGTGGACGAGGGTGACACCGTTGCTTGGGGGCACGGTGGCAAGAACCCTGTTCTCAGGCTATCAGATTAACCCAGACGCTAGCCCTGAGAGGTTGCTTGAAACGCCACAGCGTTTCCTAAGCTATCTCTATGGGGTTAGCCCCAGCCGTTAAAAATCCCGTAGATTTCAACCAACTTAGCGACCCATTTCCCCTGAGGCAGCTCTATCCAAGCGTTCGCTTAAGTTGGCTTAGCCTGACGCAGTTTCCACACTACGCTAGAGGCCAAGTTCGTTACCACATGGGCCACAATGGGCACCAGCAAATTCCCCGTGGCCACCGCACTGATGGCCAGCAGCAGCCCAATCACCGTAGCCCACACCACGTAGGGCCATTGCTGCAAACTGCTGAGGTGCAACACGCCAAAACTGGCCCCCGACACTAAAATTCCCAGACTGTTCAGGCCAATGGCAGGCAGCATTACCCCCCGAAACAGCAGTTCCTCGCTGAGGCCAGGGAGCAACCCCAGCCACAGCAAATCTGGCCAGTGCAGGGGCTTGAGCACGATGGCTAGATAATCGTCGGCGCTTTGGCGATAGTGCCCCCACAGTTCATACATCGCACCGCTGGCTAAGGTAATGCCCACTCCTAAAGCCACCCCTAGCCCAGCGTCGCGCCAGGAGATCGTTAGGGGGAGCCGTTTGGTGGGTTCAAAATAGAGCCATGCCTTGGCAATCACCAGCAGCACCACGGCGGTTACCCCCATCGCCACCAGCAACTGAGCACGGGTGAGGGGTTCCATCTGGGGGCTAGGGGGCGGGGTCACGGGCATAGGACTGGGCAACGGCACTGTTATTCTAGCGGAGGGAGGAAGGTCGGGAAAATTAGCGATGCGGCGGGGACCATCGCCAAGTTGGGGCCGCACCGCATAGAACGGCACAAATCTGCGGGGGTGCACCGCTGTACGCCCCCGCAGGGGGCAGATTGGATGAGGGTTAGGACTGATGGACGATGTGTTACAGATGAGCAACGGAGCACCGAGGCTAGACATTCTGATTTTGTCCAACGGGCCGGGGGAAATTTCCACCTGGGTGCGGCCCGTGGTTCAGTCATTGCGGGCCCTGGCTGGGGTAGATCAGAACCTCCGCATTTCCGTGGTACTGTCCCCTTGCACCAACGCTTCCGGGCGGGAGGAGGCGATGGCGGCTCAGATTCCGGGGGTAGATCGAGTGCAGGGGGCGGCGCATTTTTTCCCATTTTTGCTGCGGGGCAAAACCGCTGAAAACTGGGACTGGCGACCTAACGGAGTCGTCCTATTTCTGGGCGGCGATCAGGTCTATCCGGTCATTCTAGGGCGGCGGCTGGGCTATCGCACGGTGATCTATGCCGAGTGGGAGGCCCGCTGGCATCGCTGGGTAGATGCCATTGCCTGCATGACGCCCGGAATCCTAGAGGCAGCCCCCGCCCCGTTTCGCCACAAGTGCCAGGTAATTGGCGATCTAATGGCCGATGTGGCCACCTCCAGCGACACCCTGGCCGATCTACGGGCAACCCTAAACCTTCAGGCCGATGAGGTGCTGGTGGGCATCATGCCCGGATCCAAAGCCAACAAGCTGAGCGTGGGGTTGCCCTTCTGCTTGGCCACCGCCGATGCCATCCGCCACCGGTATCCTAAGGTTCGGTTTGTAATTCCCGTGGCCCCGATGCTGGCACTAGAAGCCCTGGCTCAGTTTGCCGATGCCCGCCACAATCCTGACACCCAACTGTTTGAGGGCACCACCACCGCTGAACTGGTGATCTCGCCCGATGCCCTCCCCGTCCTGCGTACCGCCAGTGGCCTAGCGGTGGCCCTGTGGCAACGTCAACCCGCCTACGACTTAATGAGCCAGTTTCAGTTGTGCCTCACCACCGTGGGAGCCAACACCGCTGAGTTGGGATCCCTCGGTGTGCCGATGATGGTGCTGCTGCCCACCCAAAAACTATCGGCCATGAAGGCGTGGGACGGTATTCCGGGCCTGTTGGCGAATCTGCCCCTCGTGGGCGATGCCTTTGCCAAGGCCATCAACACAGTGATTGTGCGCCAGATCTATAAAGAAGGTCGCCTCTTTGCCTGGCCCAACCTGTGGGCAAAGGCAGAAATTGTACCAGAACTGCTCGGCCCCCTCAGCCCCCAAGCCGTTGCCGACCAAGCTGTGGACTACCTCACCCAACCCCACACCCTAGAGGCCATGCGAGAAAACCTGCGCGCCGTCCGTGGCCCCGCCGGAGCCGCCAGCCGCCTGGCCGAAATCGTGCTAAAACTTGCCTAAAATCAACGAGAGGAGTTGGTGCGTCGTGTTTTACTGAGGTGCTTCTTGGCCCCCACATATGAGTGTTGGGGGTGCGGAAAAGTCAGTTCATGTATCAGTCCATCGGTACCCAATGCGAAAGAGCATTAAGGGACAGAACGCCGATGGTATCGGGTATTTATACTAAAAAACACCAATGGATACAATGGATGCAAATAATTGGACAGATGCTCGTTCACCAGAAACTACTCCTGAACGGTTACGAGAGCTATACCACTCGGATCGGAACGTTCATTGCCATTTAGGCGGTAATCCCAATACCCCGGCTGATGTTTTACAACTGCTTGCGCGTGACGATGAGGAGGCGGTTCGGTTCTTTGTAGCTGGAAATCCAAGTGCACCGGCTGATGTACTTGAGATTTTGGCCCATGACGATGCTAAGTATGCTGGGAGATATGTTCGCAGTAACGTGGGGTTGAATCCACATGCGCCCATTAGTATCTTAAAACTACTTGCTCAAGATATTGAGGATGTTCGCGCAAGAACGGCAGAAAATCCGAATTTACCAATTGAACTTTTGAGAACCCTTGCCCAGGATGAGTCACCGATTGTACGTTGTGGCGTAGCGCGCAACCTCAATGCACCTGTTGAGCTTTTAAACCGTCTCTCCTTGGATGAATTCAAGTATGTTCGCCGCTGTGTAGCAGCGAACCCCAGCACAAGTGCCGATATTTTGGAGCACTTATCCCATGATCGGTGGTACCTTATCCGCACGGCAGTGGCCGAAAACCCGAAGACGTCTGCTAACACCATTACATGGCTGTTTTCCCACGTCTCGGAATTCCGATTCTTAGCTAAAAAAGACATGGAAAATAACGCCCTGTACTTTGATCCAGAAATTTATGAAGAGGTCTACGAGAATTTTCTCCTGGCGATTGCCGGCAATCCTAATACTCCCCTTCACATTTTGAGAACTCTTAATTCTAAATTGCCTAGTACTTTTATCTTAGGAAAAGCACTTCGGAATTGTATCGCACGAAATCCTGCCTGGAACGAAAGTTAACTGTGCTTATGATCGCCGAAAAATATCGCCAATGAACCGCAAGCCGTGGGGCAATCCACTGCGCCAGTATGACCAGGTGTGGCTTCCTGATCGTACGCGGTATTCGTGGGCAATACTGAATCGACGCAGCAGAATGTGGAACATTGCAACCCCATCATTGCGAAAATCCTGATCTCCGCAATCTAAGTAGAGTTTAAGGGTTTTGAAGTGCTCAGGATTAGTGGCTTGAACGATCCGAAAAGGATCGTAAGATCGATAGTGTTCAGTAAGCCTGAATTCACCGGTTAGTCCATGTCCATGGGCTGAGGCTCGGTTGGACGCCCACTCTGCATCAGTCATTTGCAGAATCATGTCATCGGTGTAAATTGATGCGCTAAATGAAACACAAGCAACAAACCTATCGGGATGTTTGAGGGCGTACACAAGAGCGCCATAGCCCCCCATAGATAACCCTAAAACTC
Source organism: uncultured bacterium (assembly GCA_964635665.1). Classification (GTDB taxonomy): domain Bacteria; phylum Cyanobacteriota; class Cyanobacteriia; order Phormidesmidales; family Phormidesmidaceae; genus Nodosilinea. The sequence continues at coordinate 6,144 of CAZWNR010000024.1, forward strand.
CGCGAAACCATTTTTCAGATTTGGTTCGATACATGGAGTCAATCGCGGGAATAAACTCTTTGAAAAAGAAATCTTCGTAGCAAATTGAGCGATCATGGTTATTGATGTAACGGCTTGTTCCCGCCTCTGGCATAACCAAAATCATCGGTGGGATTGTTCTGTCAGCAATCAGCTCATCTGCGGTTAAATGGGCTTCACCAAAGCAAATCCAGGACGTATGGTCAGCTCGATTGCCGTGCAGCATATAGACGACTGGATAGGAGCGAAGGGAAGTTTCGTAGTCATCGGGCAAATAAATCGTGTATTGAACCGTTTTGCCTAGTAATTGGCTCTCAATGGTCAGTCCTTCTCGAACCAGGCCTCGTCCCATGGATGACATCCTCTGTTGGGCATTATTGATAGGGCGTTTGAAAATTGAACACCGACGATGTCGAGCCTTGTCGTTAAGCCCGATCGGCGGGTGAACGGGGTCACTACAGCCCAAGGGTTACAGATCAAGGATTGATCGGCACCTCAAGGATTGATCGGCGTCTTCATGAGGGTTAGGCGCTCATGGCTGAGCAACCATTGTTTGTGCTCAAGGCCGCCGCCATATCCCGTCAACTTACCCTTGGCTCCAATGACGCGGTGACAGGGCACGATGATCGACACCGGATTGCGTCCGTTGGCTAGACCCACCGCACGGGATGCCTTGGGTTGTCCAAGGTGCTGGGCTAACTCGCCATAGGACATCGTTGTGCCGTAGGGAATGGTTTTGAGCGCGTCCCAAACCCGCCGCTGAAAGACCGTGCCTTGCATCTGTAGCGGTAGGTCAAACTCGGTTAACGTGCCTGCAAAATACGCCGTTAGTTGTTGCTTGGTGGCTGGAAAGGGGTCAACGGACTCATCTTCTAGCCAATCGCTTTGGGCCTTTGGGTCATGCTTTTCAGAGACCAGGTAAAGCCCCATCAGGGATTGCCCATCGGAGACGAGCCGTAGGGCTTGAATAGGACTTTGATAAACGGTGAAGTAAATCATGGGCAGACGATTTCCGATCCCCGATCTATGAGTCCACGGGATGCTGACCATAATAGGGCACCACTTCGGCCCAGGGGGGTCTTTGGCCCGCCCGCCATGCTTGATGGGCAAGGGAGAGGACTTGGGCCACGGTGGGGGCAAGGTCATCGGTGGCGGTGACAGCCTGGATGGGACCAGGGAACTTGGCTAGGGTCTGTTCCCAAGCGACGGGGGAGACCACTTGTTCCGCTTGCAGGGTTTTGAGTCCGGTAGGAGTGGGTTGGTAGATGGCGGTGAAGCGCATCTCCCGCTGGGCTTTGAGGTCGATGGCCAGAGCTGGGGCGGTGGCCAGGTCAACATCAGGGCTTTGGTCAACCACCGATTGGGCCAGGGCGGCCAGGCTGGATATGCCAAACAGCGGAATATTCAACTGCTGGGCCAGGGTGCGGGCGGTGACCACGCCAATGCGGGTGCCCGTAAATCCCCCAGGGCCACGGGCTACTGCCAAAAAGGAGAGATCTCCCCAGGCGTAGGGCTGGATAAAGTCCATCAGGGTGGTGTGCAAATGCATCGAGAGGTCGCGGCCAAAGTTCCAAGTCTGGGCGCGGGTGATCTGTTCAAAGTCACTAAGCGCCAAGCCCAGGGCCGGACTGGAGGTGTGGAGGGCCAAACCTAGCATAGGGAAACGGGTCACGGGTGGGGACGATGCCCCCGGTCGTCGCCATCATGCCATAGATTCAGAGGCTATCGATGGAACCTGCGAGGAAGCGTTGCCCCCTAGGCGACGGAGATCCAGCCCCAAGAATTGGGGGGTCAGGGAAGCGTCTGGGATGCCAGATCGGGCTGATCCTTATCCCTGAGAGGGGCCAGGGGGGATCTGGGTGCCGCAGGGGCGTTTTCTCGATAGCTCAGCAACCGATACATGGCGGGAATGTAGTAGAGAGCCAGCAACGTAGCGCCACCAAGGCCCCCGGCGATGGCAATGGCCAGGGGTGGCCAAAATCCGGTGGGATCCAATAGCAGCGGCACAAAGCCGACGATGGTGGTCACGGTGGTGGCGATCACATGGCGGGTGGCATGGAACACGACGGCTTCCACGGCCTGGGGATGACCAAGACGCGCTTCGGGATCTTCTTGCAGGGCGGCTAGCACCACAATGGAGTCGTTAATGGCTAGGCCGATTAAGCCCAGGGTGCCGAGAATGGCGGTAAAGCCAAAGACGGAGCCAAATAGCTTCAGCGACAGGGCGGCCAAGCCCACGGCCAGGACGGCCACCGATCCAATCAGCGCCGCTAGGCCAAAGGAATTGAAGGACAGCACCAAAGTGGCCGTCATCAGAATGCCGAGCACTCCCACCGTGGACAGGAGATTACCGATGGCAGACCCCCGAGCGTCGGCTTCGCCCCCGTACTCAATGCGGTAGCCGGGGGGGAGTTCAAAACCCTGATCAACCAGCCGATTTTGAAGGTTGGCGAGGACGGTACTGGGCAGCGCCCCGGCAGTGATAAAGCCCTGGACGGTGTTGATCCGCTGACCGTTGCGGCGGCTAATGCTGGCGGTGTCAGGCACTAGGTCTAGCTGGGTGATCGCGTCTAAGGGCATCGGCCCTCCAGCGGTCACCATATCTAGGGCGGCGATGGCCCCCAGGTTCCCCTGATCCTGATTGGGCACCCGCACCCGCACCGGGATGTCACGACTACCGTCAAGGATGGATCCGCCTGTGCGCCCGTCTAAAGCGGCGTTGATCTGAACGGCAATGGCCTGGTTGTCTAGCCCCAATCGTCTGGCCTGGGGTTCGTCCACGGTTAGGGCCAGCTTGGGTAGGGTTTCGGTGAGGGTAGCGCGGGTATGCACCACGTCGGGCACCTGGGCCAGTTCGGCCCGGAGGCGATTCCCCCAATCCCGCAACCCGGCCATGTCTGATCCGTAGATCCGCAGCTCAATGGGGGCATCGAAGGGCGGCCCCTGTTCGAGCTGCTTCACCAACACCTGGGCCTGGGGAAAGGCGGCATCGAGATCCCGCTGGAGGGTTTGAATGGTTTGTCGAATGTGATCGGTGCTCGCCAGTTGCACAATCCCCTGGGCATAGTTTTGGGCATTGCGGCGATTGTCCAGCACGTTATAGAAAAAGGGCGGTGCGGTGCGGCCCATAAACCAGTGGATCTCCTCGATGGCAGGATCCTGGAGGGCGAGTTCCCGTACCTGACGCACCTGGGTCTGGGTGGCGGCTAAGGACGCCTGGGTAGGTAACTCAAACTCAATCTGAATTTGGTTGCGGTTGGTGGGTGGAAAAAACTGCTGAGGTAGCGTCCCAAATACGGCAAAGCCCATGACCGGAAGGATGAATGACAAACCCACCCCCAACCAAGGACGGCGCAAGACCACCCGCAGGCTCCATCGGTAGGCCTGGGCCAGGGTGTCGTTGGATAGACCGTTCCGCAGCCACCCCCAGCCTCCCGTTATCGGGTTCCACCGATGCAGCCGCCCGACCAGGGAGACAATCACCGTCAGCGACAGGGCCAAGGAACTCAGGAGCGCCAGGATCACCGTCAGGCCAATGGTGCCGATAAATTCCCCCACGCTTCCCGGTGAGGTGGCAATGGGCACAAAGGCCAGCACCGTAGTCAGGGTGCTAGCCCCCAGCGGCACCAGCAGATGGCGCACCGTTTCCGTCACCGCCGCTCCCGGCACCATGCCCGCTTGCAGCCTCCCCTGCGCCTCATCCACCACAATGATGGCGTTGTCGATCAGCAGCCCCAGGGCGATGATGATGCCTGTTACCGACATTTGGTGCAACGGCACCCCCAGCACGTCCATGGTGCCGAACACCATGAGCGTGGTTAGGGGCAGGGCTAGACCCACCAACAGGGCCGACTTCCAGCCCAAAATCAGCAGCGATACCCCAATCACCAGCAGCGATCCTAGGATGAGGTTACTCACCACCCCATCTAGCCGCTGCTGCACGTACTGACTCTGATCGAGCACCACGGATAGCCCTATCCCCTGGGGTAACTCACGGCGAAAGTCCTCCAGCACCGCCCGCGCCTGTTTGGCCCACAGATCCACCCGCTCCGCAGACTCGACCTTCGCCGCAACGGTGATAGCCGGATGCCCATCCACCAGGGCTAGATCCGTCGGTGGATCCTGTACGGCCTTCGTGACGGTAGCCACATCCCCCAGCCGTGCCACCTGTCCCTGGTTTCCGGCTGCGATGGGGATGGCGCGAATCTGCTCTAGAGTGCTGAGGTTGCTGTTCACCTCCAGCAAAAATTCGGTGCTGCCGCTGCGAAACTGCCCCGCCGATACCTTGGCATCACTGGCGGCAATCTGCTGGGCCAAGGCCGCCGCCGACAGCCCCAACCGAGAGAGTTCTGTCGCCGTGATATCCACCCGAATTTCTTCGTCCGGTTCGCCAAAGACATCGACGGTCTCGGTACCCGGAATGGCCCGTAGTCGATCCTCCAGCACCGCCGCCAGCCGACCCATAATGGCGTAGTTGGGCGCATCGTCTTGCAGCCAGGTGAGGCCCACGATGATGGCATTGGCCTGGGTCGAGCTATCGGTGTACTCTGGCACGGAGGCATCGGCGGGGAGATCGGGCACGGCATCATCCACCTTACTGCGCACCTTGGCCCACACCGAATCCACCTCGGTCAGAGTCTCCTTCAGCTCCACGGTGATAACGGAGATGCCCGTGCCGCTGGTCGATTGTAGGGATTCGACCTCCTCCAGTTCAAACAGTCGATCTTCAATCTTTTCGGTCACCAGGGTCTCCACGCGTTCCGGGGTTGCCCCCGGCAAGAAGGTGGTAATGCGGGCAAACCGCTGGACAATTTCGGGATCCTCTAGACGCGGCAGAGTAAGGAAAGCGGAGAGGCCCCAGACCACAATCAGCACTAGGGTGAGGAGGAGAAGTTGGCGGTTTCGGTAAAAAAGGTTCATGGCATGGAGGCATGGGAGAGTAGGGATCCGTGACGGTCTGAAGGCCTACAGGGGGCGGACGGTCTGCCCTGGGACAACCCGATGGGTGCCGCTGCGGATCACCCGATCCCCTCCCTCTACCAACCCCTGGACGAGGACGCGGTCTCCTTCGGTGTGCAGAATTTCCACGGGCTGACGGGTCACGGTCGCCCCAGCCTCCCTAGGATCAGACTCACCAGGGCCAGACTCACTAGGGCCAGACTCCCCAAGTCCCGATTCCCCAGCAACCATATACACCGACCACAGGCCCTGTTCCCCTTGCACCAGGGCCGTGGTGGGTAGCCAAAATCCTTGCACTGGCTGCGTCTCGCGCAGAACAAACCGGGCCGTTTGCCCCAGGGTGAGATCCTCCGAACTATCCAAGGTCAGCACCGCCGTCACGGTACGACTGGTGGATTCCAACTCCGGCAGCAGGGCGGTGAGGGTGGCGGAGAAGGGGCGATCCCCCACCACTACGGTTTGGACGCTGCCCAGGGCAAGGCCATCGGCCAGATCCGCCGGAATGCCAATCCGGGCTTCGGCTCTGGATCCTTCCAGGATCTGCACCACGGGCTGACCACCGCTGACCACCACCCCCTCATCCACCAGGCGATCACTGATCCGCCCAGAAAAGGGGGCCGTAATCACCGCCTTGGATAGATCCACCTGGATGGCCTGAAGGCTGGCATCAAGCTGGCGCACCTGGGCTGACTGAGCCGCGATTTGCTCCGGTCGGGTTCCGGCCATGAGATCGTCTAGCTCGCTTTGGGCAGAGGCTAGGCGGTTTTCCAAGGCCTCGGTGCCAAAGGTTTGCTGATCGAGTTCCTCTCGGGAAATCGCCCCCTGCTGGTAAAGATCGGCACGGCGATTGCGCTGGGCCACCGCTAGGGACAGTTGACGCTCTAGATCGCCCACGGCTCCCTGGGCCGCTGCAATCACCTGGGGACGAGGGCCGTTCTGCAACTCACTTAGAAGGGCCACAGCCTGATCCCGCTGGGCCACCAACTGCTGGCGCTGAGCCTCTAGGGCGCGGGTGTCGAGGCGGGCTAGGGGCTGACCAGCCGTAACCCAATCCCCCTCCTGCACCAGCACCGCCATCACCGTTCCTGCCTGCTCAAACCCCAGGGCACTACGACGCTGGGCCACCAGTTCCCCCACATACTCGCGTTCCACCAGGTAAGACTCCACGGGGGTCAGCGCCACCACCTCCACGGGTAGAGCATTGGCCTCAGGGGTTGCCGGGGCAGGACGACCTAGCCGCAGGCCCACCACTGCCACCAGGGGCACCGTAGCCAGGGGCAACAGCCACCATCGGCGGGGGCGAAATTGCCAACCACCGGGCCGTTTGGCAATTGGCCTCGAAGGCTCAAGCCCTGTTGGGCTAGCCGCCAAATTCACCGGAGCAGAAGCGTCAGCCATCGCAGCACCTTGTTACGAGAAGTTACGAGAAAGCTACCAACGAGAAAACCAACCGATTAGGGCCGAGATCCATCGGGCCGTTGAACCCAATACCCTGGGAAACCCTGAGTCGCCCATACAAGCAGCGTTTAGGGGTTGCCTTGGGAGATCTGCCCTCAACGGTGATCAGCGCTCAACAGGCCGATACTCAACAGGC
>CAZWNR010000024.1:12814-15931 GCA_964635665.1 uncultured bacterium
AACATTTTGAATATCTAGATAAAAGTTATACTCAAAATGTTGAATATGTCAACGATGTTTCTCGCATCAACATTCCATGGCCCTGTCCCACACGATTTTGGCGGTTTTGTCTCAGCAGCCCTACAGCGGCTACGACATCAGCAAACGGTTTGAAGAAAGCGTCAGCTGTTACTGGCAGGCCAGTCCGCAGCAGATCTACCGGGAGCTGAGCAAAATGGAGCAGCAGGGCTGGGTCGTCTACGAATCGGTGCCCCAGGAGGGCAAGCCAGACAAAAAAATCTATAGCCTCACCGAGGCGGGGCGCACCGAACTGCGCCGCTGGTATGCCGAACCCACGGAACCGACCCCCATTCGCGAAGACCTACTCGTTAGGGTGTTAGCCGCTCCCTATGTGTCAGAGGGACGACTGATGGACGAGCTGCACCGCCGCCGCCAGATTCACGCTGACCAGCTCGCGAACTACCAAGCGATGGACGATCAATACCAGGCCCTGGCCGATCCCCCGGTGATCGAACAGTTTCGCTACCTCACGCTGCGTCGGGGGATGCGCTACGAGCAGGACTGGATTGACTGGATTGATGAAGTCCTTGGTTTTCTGAAAGCCGCCGATCTGCCAAAGCCCTAGGGCCATCCAGGATCTACAGCTCCCGACCTGGCCTATCGTCAGAGGGAAAAACCGCTACACCATGTCCGGTGCTGCGGTTCACCAGCCTGAATCACCAGGCTGAAATTGAGTGACTTCAATCTGATCAGGCCTTGGGATTGAAATAATCTTCCAAGCGGTTGCTCACCAAAACAAACATCTTTCTTAAGAAAGTAAGACTTGCTTTCAATGATCGCCACAATGGCCACAGGATAAGGACTTTAGTCTGTTTTTTGGGGGCGAGTTAGGCCGCAGGTTAGGGCGAAGTCCGAGGATTTCTGGCCTAACTGTGTCGTTAATCTCATTATTCCCTGGGTGAGGGTATGTCAAAATGTAAGCGGTTTTTTGCCAACTCACCTCAGCTCTTGGAGTAGGCAGTCACAATGGACTCGATGGAACTTCTATATCAATACGCCTGGCTGGTGCCCGTGCTGCCCCTGATTGGGGCGGCGGTGGTGGGCACGGGGCTTGTGTCCTACAGCCAAGCCACCAGCAAACTGCGGCAAGCGTCCGCCATCTTCATCGTCTCCCTCACCGGGATGGCGATGGTGTTTTCGTTCTTAATCTTCTGGAGCCAGGTGCAGGGCCACCCCGCCTACACCCAAATGTTTGAGTGGGCCTCGGCGGGAGACTTCCGCATCGAGATGGGCTACACCGTCGATCACCTGGCCTCATTGATGCTGGTGATCGTCACCACCGTGGCCTTTTTGGTGATGATCTACACCGACGGCTACATGAGCCACGATCCGGGCTATGTGCGGTTCTATGCCTACCTCAGCCTGTTTAGCTCCTCCATGCTGGGCTTAGTGATCAGCCCCAACCTGCTTCAGGTGTATGTGTTCTGGGAGCTGGTGGGGATGTGTTCCTACCTGCTGATTGGCTTTTGGTACAACCGCAAGCCCGCCGCCGATGCCTGCCAAAAGGCGTTTGTTACTAACCGGGTGGGCGACTTTGGCCTGCTGCTGGGCATCCTCGGCCTGTTTTGGGCCACGGGCAGCTTCGACTTCGACATCATGGGCGAACGGCTGACCGAACTGGTGAATGTGGGTAGCCTCGCTCCCAGCGTTGCCGCCATCTTTGCCATCCTGGTCTTCCTCGGCCCCGTGGCCAAGTCGGCCCAGTTCCCCCTCCATGTGTGGCTACCCGACGCCATGGAAGGCCCCACCCCCATTTCCGCCCTCATCCACGCGGCCACGATGGTGGCGGCAGGGGTGTTCCTGGTGGCGCGGATGTACCCCGTGTTTGAGGAAATCCCCACGGTGATGACCGTGATTGCCTACACGGGCGCATTTACGGCCTTCATGGGGGCGACCATCGCCATCACCCAAAACGACATTAAGAAAGGGCTGGCCTTCTCCACCATGTCCCAGTTGGGCTACATGGTGATGGCCATGGGCGTTGGAGCCTACAGTGCCGGACTGTTCCACCTGATGACCCACGCCTACTTCAAGGCCATGCTGTTCCTCGGCTCCGGCTCCGTCATCCACGGCATGGAAGCGGTGGTCGGCCACGATCCGGTGTTGGCCCAGGATATGCGGCTGATGGGTGGTCTGCGGAAGTATATGCCCTTCACCGCCATCACCTTTTTGATCGGCACCCTGGCCATCTGCGGCATTCCTCCCTTCGCTGGGTTCTGGTCGAAGGATGAAATCCTCGGCTCCACCTTTGCGGTCAGCCCGGTGCTGTGGGCGGTGGGCTGGCTAACGGCGGGGATCACGGCCTTCTACATGTTCCGCATGTATTTCTCGACCTTTGAGGGCGAGTTTCGCGGCAACGACGAAGGCATTCGCCGCGACCTGAAGCGGGCGCAACTGCAAAAGATGGGCCTCTCCCTTGGCCCCGGGGCGATGAACCCCCAAGAGCTGACCCTCGATACCGATGATCATGGCCATGACGATCATGGTCACGACCACGCCCACGAACCCCACGAATCGCCCCTGTCCATGGTCTTCCCGCTGGTGGCCCTGGCGGTGCCCTCGGTACTGATTGGCCTGGTGGGGACCCCCTTCGCCAACTACTTCGAGGCCTTCATCCATCCCCCCAGCGAGGTGTTTGACGCCGCCGAAGCCGCCGAAGCCTTCGACTGGAGCGAGTTTGCTCTGATGGCAGGTAGCTCTGTGGCCATCGCCACCGTGGGCATCATCGTGGCGGTGCTGATGTACCGCACCAAGGTGATCGATCCCAAGGCCATCGCCGACAAGATCCCCGCCCTGTACAACCTGTCGTTGAACAAGTGGTACGTGGACGACATCTACGAGGTGGTCTTTGTCCAGGGCAGCCGCAAACTGGCCAAGCAAGTCCTGGAAATCGACATCCGCATTGTGGATGGCCTAGTCAACCTGGCGGGCTTCGTCACCCTCATCACCGGGGAAGGGCTGAAGTACCTGGAAAATGGCCGCGCCCAGTTCTATGCCCTGATCGTGTTTGGGGCCGTCCTCGGACTGGTGCTGCTGTCGGGGGTGACCTAATGTGGT
>CAZWNR010000025.1:0-15803 GCA_964635665.1 uncultured bacterium
ATCGGGTCGAGGGGTGATTGCGGCGGGGCATCCGCTCACCGCTGAATCTGGGGCGGAAATGTTGCGTCAGGGGGGCAACGCCTTTGATGCGGCGGTGGCGGCGGCGTTGACGGCCTGCATTACCGAGTCGATTCTTACCTCGCTGGCGGGGGGAGGCTTTTTGCTGGCCCACACCGCCGATGGGCAAAATCGCCTGTTTGACTTTTTTTGCCAAACGCCCCGGCACAAAATTCCCGCTGACCAGCTTCAGTTTTTCCCTATCCAGGCCAACTTTGGCGACACGGTGCAAGAGTTTCACATTGGCCTGGGTTCGGTGGCGGTGCCGGGGACGTTGGCCGGATTGTTGACGGTGCATGAACAACTGGGGCGTTTACCCCTCAAAACGGTGATGGCCCCCGCCCAGCACTGGGCCACCCAGGGGATCACGGTCAACGGGTTTCAAGCCTATTGCTACCAGCTTTTGGCCAGCATCCTCACGGCTACCCCCGCCGCCCGTGCTATCTATGCCCCCCAGGGCACCCTGCTGAAGGAAGGGGATCGGTTCTACCTGCCCGATTTTGCCACTTTGTTGGATCAGATTGCCCAGGATGGAGCCGACCTGATGTATCACGGCTCCCTCGCCGAGCAGATGATTCAAGCCAGTGAGAGCCAGGGCGGCTATCTCAGGATGGATGATTTGAAGCAGTATCAGGTGATTGAGCGCCAACCCTTGGCGATCCCCTACCGGGATGCCCTGCTGCTCACCAACCCACCCCCCAGTTCCGGCGGGGCGTTGATGGCCTTTGCGCTGGAACTCTTGGCCACCGCCGACCTCACCGACCACGGTAGCCCCCGCCATGTGGCCACCCTGCGCGAAGTAATGCGCCTCACCAACCTGGCCCGCCAGGATGGCTACGATGCCCACCTGTATCGGGCGGACGTTTTAGAGGAGTTTCTAGGATCCCAGCACCTTGCGCCCTATTGTCAGCAGCTTGCAGATGCCCTGGGATCTACCGCCTGCAACAAGTGGGGCAGCACCACCCACATCAGCGTCATCGATGGCGAGGGCAACGCCGTCAGCATGACCACCTCCAATGGCGAAGGCTCGGCCTACGTGATCCCCGGCACCGGGGTGATGCTCAACAACATGCTGGGAGAAGAAGACCTCAACCCCAAGGGCTTTCACCAATGGCAGCCCAACCAGCGGATTTCGTCGATGATGGCCCCTACCATGGTTTTAGAGCATGGCAAGCCTCGGCTGGTGCTGGGGTCGGGCGGGTCGAACCGGATTCGCACCGCCATTTTGCAGGTGGTTTCTAACGTGCTGGACTTTGGCATGGATATCGAAGCCGCCGTCACCGCCCCCCGCATCCACTGGGAACGGGGAGCCTTTCACCTAGAACCGGGATACGACCGCGAGATCCTCGAACAGCAGGGCATTGGCTCCGAGGATGACTGTACCTGGTGGCAAGCGCCCAATATGTTTTTTGGCGGAGTTCACGCCGTAGCTCGGTCGGCGACGGGGGACTTTTCCGGCATTGGCGATGCCCGCCGCAGTGGGGCCTGGGTGGCGGTGGAATAGGGAGATCCCGCCTGCCCGAAGCTCTTTCTAGGCCAGGGGATCGGTGGGGTTAAGGTTGAGGGAAACCCCATCTAGAAGAAATTCCCCATCAAGGCCGTGGCCCGTTCCAGCGCAGGGTGGACAGGTAAACGACATGGGATCTTGGGTTATGGGGTGGTTAAAGGTGAGGTGATGGGCCTGGAGCCAGTAACCGAGATCCCCTGGAACGGGAATTGCCTGATCGGGGGAGGGGTCTGGGATTTTGGGTAGGCCACCCACGCCGTAGAGGGGATCGCCCACTAGGGGGTAGCCCGCCGCCGCCAGGTGAATACGGATTTGGTGGGGGCGTCCGGTGCGAATGGTGACTTCCACCAGGTTGGCATCTGGGGATCGCTGAATTACACGGCCCTGGCTGAGGGCAAAGCGACCCTGGGGGCTGGCGGCATAAACCTGGCCCAGATGGGGATAATCCACCGGGCCGATGGGAGTGGTGATGGTGAAGGCGTCGGGTAAATCCCCCGGTGCTGCCAGGGCGCGATAGGTTTTGACGATGTGGTGGGGTGCATCAGGATCCTGAGCGGTGGCGGTGTCCTGTCGCAGTTGGTGGCTCAGCACGGATCGAGCCAAGGGCGACCGGGCCAGCAGCATTAGCCCAGAGGTGCCCCGCCCCAGGCGATGGATGGGAACAGGAGTCTGGCCGGGATAGCGCCGCTGCAACTGATGGAGCAGGGTGTGGGTCAGAAAATTCCCCCCTGGTAGCACGGGCAGGCCGCTGGGTTTGACAATCACCAGCAGGTCGGCGTCTTCGTACATCACCTCAAAATCGAGGGGCACCGGAGGCTCGGCCCAGGGCGGACGGTGGTACTCCAGGCGATCCCCCGCCTGCAAAACCACGTTGGACTGAAGCACCTCCCCATTGCAGCAAATCTGCCCTGCCGCCAGCCGTTTGGCCCACTCATCCCCACTGGAATGACGGTAGCGTTCGCCATAGTAGGTCAGCACCGAAACCCCAGCCTGAACCGCCGCAATCCGGTCTTGGTAGACCCAACCCTGGTTAAAACGAGCGTCGCTAATGTCGATCATCCCAGCCGTTTTACCCGTTCCTTAGCGTCCTGGCGTTGCTGGCGGGCCATGCGGAAGAGTTCTTGTCCGGTGTGCAGATAGGAGGTTTCGTAGCTGTAGGTGAAGCGTTCGATTTCCTCTAGACCGTCTTCAAGTTGGCCCAGGCAGTGGTAAATATCGGCGGCGACTCCGGCGGTGCTGGCGGGGTTGGCCATGGATTGAAACTTGGTTTTGGCCTGGTCTAGCCAGGTGCCACACTGCTCTAGATAGGCCTGGAAGGCTGCCATCAGCTCGTCGTCGAAGGGGTCGGCGGAGAGCTTGCGAACTTCGGTTTTGAGGGGAGAGAGAATCTTGCCAATCAGTCGATCTACAGGGCCGTAGACCAGCTTTAACCAGGCGTCTTCCTGGGCCTCGGAGGACTGGCTGGCCTGGCGATGGCGTTTGTAGGCGGCCTGCATATCGGCGGTGCGCTGGGTGCGCTGCTGGGCGGTTTCCTCGCGGCTGGCCCCCGATAGCCCCTGGCGTTCGCGGTCGTACAGCACCCGACGGGCGGGGTCGCCAATTACCTCGTAGGCGTTGTTGATGCGGGCAATGTGGTCGTGGGAGGCTGTATCGGTTTGGCTATCGGGGTGGAATTGCTTGGCCAAACGACGATAGGCCCGTTTGATTTCCGCCTGGGTCGCCGCTTCGTGAACTTCGAGGATTTGATAGTGGGTTTGCTGTGCCATAGGGCCATTGTAAAAGAGGCCCTGGGAGAAGAAAAGGACAACGTTTTGTTGGCCTTTTGTCCGAAATATCCCGCCCCAGAGATGATGGTAAGGCTATCCCCTTGATCGCAATGCCATGCTTCTCTTCTCCCTACGTCCCCTAATCGTCACCGCCTTAGCGCTTTCCCTGGCCACCGCCTGTGCCCCAGCCCCCAACCCTAATGAATCCACTGAGGCTGACCGGGGTGTTGAGGTGGCCGTCCCCGACCAAGCCACGGCCCTTGCCCTGACGGGGGAAGGCTTGCTGCTCGTGGAGGAGGAAACCGGATCCACCACCCTACTGCCCTTCGGCACGGAAATGGATATCGTCCAAACGGCGGTGGTCGAATTATTCGGCAACCCAGAAACGGTGAGCGACAATGCAGACTGCCCCGGCGATCCCTTCATCATTGCTGCCTGGGCTGATGGGCTCATGCTGAATGCCGATGGCGACACCTTTGTGGGCTGGTCGGTGCGGCCCGAGGCAGGCAGCGATTCCTTCACGACCCTTGCGGGCGTAGGGGTGGGCTCTAGTCGCGAAGATTTGGAGGCGGCCTATACCATTGAGGTGTTTGAGAGCACCCTCGGTACCGAATTCACCGCCGGACAACTGGCGGGCCTGCTGTCTGACGCTACTCCCGAAGCCGAGATCACCGACTTTTGGGCCGGAACCGTGTGCATTTTCCGGTAGGGCAATACCCCCGCAAACACCCCCGGCAAACACCCTAGCGAATGGCCCCAAGGGTGTTTTTCCAGCTCAGTTCCTTGCCCAAGACCCGCAGGGCCTTTTGCTCGTCGTCGCTAAAGAGGCCGCTATCAACCAAATCGGCCAGCACCTGTTGAGCCAGTTGGGAGGCAAACAGCCCGCCGGATCGCAGCAAATGGCTGTAGTAGCTGAATTGGGACTGGCCCTCGGCGCTGCGGTGGAATTGGTAAATTTCGGCTTCGGTCATTTTGTAAACGGCGGTGTTGGCGGGCACTACCACGCGGGGAATACCGTGGATGCCGTAGCGCCCTTGGTCGCCCTGGCCAAAGCTGCCCACCAGGACAGTGCCCAGCAGGGTGCGGGTTTCCTGTACGAGATCGGGGGTAAACAGTGGGTCGGGTTCGCTGGAAAGGCGGGGGCCATTGTTGAGGAAGAGAGGGTTAAACAGTTGGGAGTTGTACACGACACCCACGGCCCAGTGGCGGCTGTCGTTGTCGAAGCTAACGAATTGGCCAAAGCCGCAATCCTCTGGGCTGGGCGGGTTTACCACGTCCTGAGCGTCGTCTACCTGCACCACATAGTCGCAGTGGGAGTTGGACTTCACGACCTTACCAATACGGCAACGATGGGCCGCCTCAGCCTGGGACTGGAAATTCGCCTGGGAAAATAAGTCCATGGGGCCACTCACCTAAGGGGACACGGGCTGGCCCTTATTCTACGGGAAATTTTGATCTGTCCTAATTCCATGAGCCTTAGGTAGGCCGAGTCGTTATCTATAGCGGTTCTCGGTTCAGTGAGGTACAGCTTTTGGGGCTTCAGATCCCCCCGTTTCTATCTGTCGTCGATGTACCTTGTCCCATCCTGATTCAGGGGGGATGGGGGAATCTTCGCGGTACACCTGATTCCAGTGAAATTCGTTATAGATAGGACGATAGGTGAAAGCCTTGTTCTATTTTGTAATCCCGTTATCCTCCGATGGGGAGAGATGGTCATACTAACCAGAGGGGCCTTGGGTTCCTTGCCCTTTTCCCTGTCCTATGTCCATGAATCTCTCGACTATGCCAACGCTGTCTCCGGAGGGAATTCTGGAGCTTGTGGCGGAGATTGTCCTCCAAAGTGAAGGGGGAGCCGCAGCGGCGGATGTTTTACAACATACGGTTGCCCAGGTGAGGGGCTGCCTTCAGGTGGATCGGGTGGTTATTTATCAGGGGATGACTTCCACCGAGGCCAGGGTTGTGTTTGAGGCCGTTGCCCCATCCCTGCCCGCGTGGTTAGGGCAACGGGTGCGTGATCCCCTGCTGAGAGAGGCTTGGCGGCCCTACTATCACCAGCGGCAGTCGGTGGCCATTGCCAACTGCATCGAGTCTAGGCAAACAGGGTCTCATCCGACTGAGCCTCCTGGTGCTTCCGTCCATCCCATCCAGGATGCTATCTCCGCCGATGACCAAGCCCAGTGGCAACAGCTTCGGGTTCACGCCACCTTGGCGGCGCCCATTTTTGTAGGAAAAACCCTGTGGGGGCTGTGGGTGGCCCAGGATGTCCACCAACCCCGCCCTTGGCAGCCCGTCGCAATTCAGTTGCTAGACCATGTGGCGCTCCACAGTGGACGACTGGTGGCTCAGTTGGGATCTGGGGGGGCAAAGGCCGAAGGCCCTACGGACCAGGATTCCTGCCCATACCCGATTGCTGTCGCTGTTCAAGAGGCGGCGCGACAGGCCGAAAGCCGCTGGCAGGCTGCCCTAGAAGGGGCCAGGGCCGGGGTGTGGGACTGGAATATGCAGACCAATCAAGTCTTCTATTCGCGCCAGTGGAAGGCTATGCTGGGTCACACCGAAGCCGAGGTGGGGCTAGACTTCATCGAGTGGGATAGCCGCGTGCACCCCGACGACAAAACCCACACCTACATGGCCCTAGAGAATCATATCCAAGGCCGCACCCAGTGCTACCAAAGCGAGCACCGACTTCGCTGCAAAGACGGCACCTATAAGTGGGTGCTGGATCGGGGCCAGGTAATTGAGCGCACCCCGGACGGTGAACCGCTGAGAATGATCGGCATTAATAACGACATTACTGGCCACAAACGCATTGAATTCGCTCTGTGCCAAAGCGAGGAAGCCCTGCGGGAAAGCCGCAACAAGTATCAAACCCTCTTTGAAACCCTGCCCCTTGGGGTCGCCATTACCGACGCCCAAGGCCAATTATTAGAGGTTAATCCCGCATCTGAGCAACTGCTCGGCCTCACCGCCAGCGAACAAACTGCCCGCACCTACGACGCCCCCGATTGGCAGATCATCCGCCCTGACGGCAGCCCCATGCCCGCTACGGAATATGCCAGCGTACGCGCTTTGTTGGAAAACCGCTTTGTGAAAGAGGTGGAAATGGGTATTGTGCGGCCCGATGGCGAGGTCACCTGGATCAGCGTCAGCGCAACCCCTATTCCTTTGGAACAGTATGGGGTGGCCATTTGCTATGTAGATATCACGGCCCGCAAGCAGTTAGAACAATCCCTTGCTCTGGCTAATTTTTCCCTAGAACAGCTTGGTGTAGCGGCCCTATGGGTCAATCGAGAAGGCCGCATTTGCCACATGAATAGCCATCTCTATGCTTCCCTAGGGTATGGCCGCGACGAATTGACGATGCAGCCCATTGACCGCATTGCCCCCGACCTAGTCCCCTCTAATTGGGACAGCTTTTGGGCTGCCGTTGAACAGCAACAACACCTGGTCACCCAAGCCCATCACCGCACTAAACAAGGCACCGAATTTCCAGTTGAGGTGATGGTTCGGCATATTCAGTTTATGGGAGAAGAGTATCTATTTGCTCTGGCTCAGAATATTCAAGAACGACTTCATACCGAAACCCAGTTGCGACTGCAAAGTACCGCCCTGGAAGCCTGTGCCGATGCCATTGTTATTACCGATTTGCAGGGCCGAGTGGAATGGGCTAATCCCGCCTTTACTGCTATTACTCAATATACCCTAGCTGAGGCGGTGGGAAAAAATCCACGGGAACTGGTGAAATCGGGCCAACATTCTGAGCATTTTTATCGACAACTTTGGAAAACTATTTTGTCGGGTCAGTGCTGGCGAGGAGAAATCATTAATCGTCGTAAAGATGGCAGCCTTTACCATGAGTCTTCCACGATTACTCCTGTTTTTGATGATAAAGGTAAAATTAACCACTTTATTGCCATCAAACAAGATATTTCCGAACGTAAGGCCATTGAACTTGCCCTGAGGCAACAGTCTGAACGGGATCACATGATCCAGGTTATTACCTACCGCATTCGCCAAACCCTAGATCTGAATCAAATTTTAGAAACTACCGTAGACGAAATCCGTCATTTTTTGGATGTAGATCGAGTTCTTATTTATCGTTGTAATCCCGATAAAAGTTGTGTTGTGATCGCAGAAGCCGTAGCCCATCCCTGGTCTTCTACCCTTGGCTTTAAGATGCCAGAATCTTGCTTTTTTGAGCTAGAAACTGATCTGTTTTACCAAGGCTATGTTGAAGCTATTGATGACGTGAATGAAGCGACTCTTCAGCCCTGCCACTACCAGGTTTTAATCGATCTTCAGGTACGGGCTCAACTCATGGTTCCCCTCTGGCAAGGAGAGGCGCTCTGGGGCATGATGGTGGTTCACCAGTGCCGATCTCCACGGGTGTGGCAATCGCTAGATCGAGGCTGTTTAATGCAGCTTTCGGTGCAGGTTGAAATCGCGATCCATCAGTCGGAACTGTATCGCCAACTGGAGCAGATGAACCAAGAACTTGAACAGTTGGCCACCCAGGATGGTCTTACCCAAATCGCCAATCGTCGCACCTTTAACCGAGTGCTAGAGCGGGAATGGGAACGAATGCAGCGGGATCAACAACCCCTTTCGCTACTGTTGATTGATGTCGATCATTTTAAGCCCTACAACGACCACTATGGCCATCAGGCGGGCGATCACTGCCTCTACCAAGTTGCCCAAGTCTTACAGCAATCGGCCCAGCGTCCGGCGGATCTGGTGGCCCGTTATGGTGGCGAGGAATTTGCCATTTTGCTACCCCAAACCGATGCCAAGGGGGCGGTTGAGGTGGCCCAGAGTATCCAAAGCCTTCTCTACACCCTAGGCATTGAACATCGCTACTCCCCGATTTCTCGCCAGGTGACCGTCAGTATTGGCCTGTCTACCGTGGTTCCCCAGGCCAGTCTCTCGGTGGATCAATGGGTTTACCAAACCGACCAAGCCCTCTATGCCGCCAAGGCCCAGGGTCGCAACCGTTACGTCCAGACCCAAATGGACACCATGCTGCTTCCCTCCGACCTTGTGGGCTGACCCAACCGCAAAAAGCCTTGATATTTCCTAGGCTGGGTAGCGCGTCGAGCCTACTTCGGAGGGGAAACCTCTGATTCCGAACTCAGATCAGGCCAGAACCCTTGAACGGGCTAATTTAGCAGTAACGATTCTTCTCAAGGCAACGAATTACGATGATCTTGGCCTCTGCCATGGATCGCGGTAATTCCTAAAGAACTTGCTAGACATAGGCTTCGGCTCTTGCAGTTATTGTGTTTGGGTCAATCCGACACAAAACTTAATATTTTTCTATTGAGAATCATTCCGATTTGTGGTGAGATGGGCTTGTTGAATTCAGTTCTCAATAAGCCTCGGCTGAACTGAGAGCCGTTGCCACAGGATGTCTTCCCATGCAAACCTACGGAAATACTGACGTTACCTACGACTGGTGGGCTGGAAACGCCCGCTTTGCAAACCTGTCGGGTCTGTTTATTGCGGCCCATGTCGCCCAAGCGGCGCTAATCGCCCTCTGGGCCGGGGCCTTCACTCTGTACGAACTCTCTTGGTTTGATCCAGCTCTGCCCCTGGGCGAACAGGGGTTAATCCTGCTGCCCCACCTAGCTACCCTCGGTCTAGGGATTGGCGATGGCGGGATGATTGTGGATACCGAACCCTACTTTGTGGTGGGGGTGGTGCACCTGATTTCCTCGGCGGTGCTGGGGGCGGGGGCACTGTTCCACACCGTCAAAGCTCCTGCTGATCTGAAGCAAGCCGAGGGCTGGGCGCGGCGCTTCCATTTCGAGTGGGAAAATCCGGCCCAATTAGGAATGATTCTCGGTCATCACCTGCTGTTTTTGGGGGCGGGGGCGCTGCTCCTTGTCGCCAAAGCCACCACCTGGGGCGGGTTGTACGATGCCACCCAGCAAACCGTGCGCCTGGTGCAGCCCACCCTCGATCCCTGGGTGATTTACGGCTACCAAACCCACTTTGCCAGCATTATCAGCCTAGAGGATTTGGTCGGTGGACACCTCTATGTCGGTGGTCTGCTACTGGCGGGGGGGCTCTGGCACATTCTGGTGCCCCCCATGAAGTGGGCCAAAAACCTGCTGATGTTCTCCGGTGAGGCGATTTTGTCCTATTCCCTAGGGGGCATTGCCCTAGCAGGTTTTGTGGCCGCCTACTTCTGTGCCGTCAATACCCTAGCCTACCCCGTAGAATTCTACGGCCCGCCGCTAACGGTCAAACTCGGCATCATGCCCTACTTTGCCGACACCGTGGTTCTGCCGCTGAATGGCCACACCTCCCGCTGTTGGCTGGCCAATGCCCACTTCAGTCTGGCCTTCCTGTTTTTGCAAGGGCACCTGTGGCATGCCCTGCGAGCTATCGGATTCGACTTCCGGCGCGTTGAACAGGCCCTGAGCGCCATCGAATCCTAACCCCGTTGGAACCGTTCTCCTCTCTCTCTCTTTGGGGGGCATTACAGGCTCCAACATCCTGCCCCCCTTTTCTCTTCCTTTAACGTGTTCAGTACAGCGATTTAGGTCGTCAAACTCATGAGTAAAATTGGTCTTTTCTACGGCACCCAAACCGGAAACACCGAAACCCTAGCCCAGGCCATTCAATCCGAATTTGGTGGTGATAGCGTTGTCACTCTTCATGATATTGCCGACGCTAGCCCCAAGGATTTTGCCGACTATGCCTATCTGATTGTGGGCTGTCCCACCTGGAATATTGGCGAACTCCAGGCCGACTGGGAAGGCTTTTATGACGAACTAGATGACGTTGACTTTAGCGGTAAGAAAGTCGCCTACTTTGGTGCTGGTGATCAAGTTGGCTATGCCGATAACTTCCAAGATGCCATGGGTATTTTGGCTGAAAAAATTAGCTCCCTTGGCGGCACCACCGTTGGTCAATGGCCCACGGATGGCTACGACTTCAACGACTCTAAAGCCGTTCAAAATGGAACATTTGTCGGCCTTGCCCTAGACGAAGACAATCAGCCCGAACTCACCAAAGCTCGCATTTCTGCCTGGGTTTCCCAAGTTAAAACTGCCTTTGGTATCTAGCTATTAACTCATTAGTAATTGGGGTGTCTAATACACAATTAGGAATACATAGTATAGCGGATTTCACTTGGGTGAAGTTCATGGAGATGATCCCCCCTGCCCCCCTTACTAAGGGGGGTGCAGAGTGAAATCTAGACCGCTAGGTGCTGGGGATCTAGAACCCAGTAACGGTGTATCTCACGCTATCGAGAACCGCTACATCTCCAATGTCTACCCCATCAACCCATCAACCCGTCAACCCCATCAACCCATAGGAGTAAGGTCTCCTGCTCTGTCACTCCCAACGCAGACTATCAATACCCTAAGGACGCAATCTTCTCACCTTTCCCATCCGATTCTATATGCCCTGATTGACCCGCTCTTTTTGACGACGTTCCTCCCTAACCCAAATCCCATTCCTATGCTCCAATCCACCCAGCCCGAAGCCCTTTGGCTCAATGTCAGCCCTAGTTTTCAGCGGTTTGATCAAGCGCTCTTAAAGACGCTAGCCCGCCACATTGATATCGCCCATTGGGCCTACTGCCAAACCCCCGATGAACCCAGTTCCCTGGCCATCGCCCTAGATTTGCTGCACGATTTTATGGCAGATCAAGGTCGCCCCCTACACCTAATTGGCCACGGCACGGGCGGGCTGGTGGGTTTGCTCTACGCCCGTCAATGCCCTGAGCGGGTGCGTTCCCTCACCATGCTTTCCGTGGGCGTTAACCCCATGGTCGATTGGCAGGCCCACTACTACGCCCAGTTGGAGACGCTGCCCTGCTCCCGTCAGCGGGTGTTGGCCCAGATGGCCTATACCCTGTTTGGCCACCAGGCTCGACCTTTGGTGAGCGGCTGGGTGCGATTGCTGGAGCAGGATTTGGCCCATTCTCCCTCACCCCATTCCCTCTGGAAGCGCCCCAGTTCCTTTCCTGGGCAGGTGCCTGTGCCGATGATGGTGTGCGGCAGTGAGGATGATGCCGTGGTGGATCCGGCCCAGATCCAAGGCTGGCAACCCTGGCTAAAACCCGGTGATCGGCTGTGGCAATGCCCCAATGGCCGACACTTTTTCCACGCTGCCCATCCCGAAGCTGTGGCCCAGGAGGTGCTGAAATTTTGGCAAGTCCCCACTGCCCTGCTACCCCAGGACGTGTTTTGCCTCGCCAGTCTACGCGATGCCTAGGCCATGTCATCGCTCCCCCATCCCCAAAACCCCGGTTTCCCGGCTGATGGTCAGGGACTTCGGGACAGCGCAGTAGAACCGGGTTTTTAGTGCATGGCAAGCAGAGAAGCCGTCCTAACCGCCAATCCGCTGATTCAATGGCACCATGGAAACAACGGATATTGAATCCTGAAAATCCTCAAGGAAGATAACGAATGGCTAGGCTGCAACAGGTGTTGGTAGGAATTTGTCTGTTAGGGATCATGGCGTGGCTATGGGATGCCCTGCCCTACTACGCCACCGCCGATTCTCTGTCGGCCCAGCCCTCCGATCCTTCAGCCTCGGTTGCAGAGGATACCCTAGCCACCGCCACCTTTGCTGGGGGATGCTTTTGGTGCATGGAAAAACCCTTCGACGTCCTAGAGGGCGTCGTGTCTACCACCTCCGGCTACACGGGGGGGACTGTAGAGAACCCCAACTACGAGCAGGTTTCTGCCGGAGGGACGGGCCATGTGGAGGCGGTGCAGGTCACCTACGATCCGACCCAGGTGACCTACGATGACCTGCTTGCGGTGTTTTGGCAGAATGTGGATCCCCTGGATAACCGGGGCCAGTTCTGCGACAAGGGCAGCCAGTATCGGGCCAAAATCTTCGTGCAAACCGATCAAGAGCACCAGCTCGCTGAGGACTCTAAACAAGCCCTAGCCAGTCGCTTTGGTAGCCAACCCATCGCCACCGCTATCGAACCCGCGCAAGCCTTCTATGCCGCCGAAGACTACCACCAGGACTACTACCTCAAGCATCCCGTGCGCTACAACTTTTACCGCACCGCCTGTGGCCGCGATAAGCGCCTAGCCGAGGTTTGGGGCACGGCTGCTCACTAGCGGCTCACTAACAATGACGTTATCAGAGCAAGGAAATATTTTCCCTACCGCGCCTTGGGGAAAAGCCTTGCTTCCAGCGCTTGCTAAGCTTGAGTGGCCCTTGATTCTAATGACCGTTGATTCTAGCGACCGTTGATCTGGTCTCCGATGCGCTGGTAGAGGTCGGCGTCTTGGTCGGATTGCTCTAGGATTTCGTTGAACCGATCTACCGAGAGCCCTGTTTTTTCAATGGCTTGGGCCATGGTTTCCTCGGCCCCTTGGCGCAGAGTCACAATGCGACCGATGGCGGCTTCAAACTTTTGGGCAGCCTCAGCGTCGGCGGGGGGGGCATTGTCTGCGAGGGATTTTTCAGCCAGGGTGTTAAATTCATCCACCGTTAGCCCTTCGGTTTCTACGGCGTCAGCCATTTTTTCTTCGGCTTCACTGCGAATGGTTTGGATGGATTGATAGGCCTTGGCAAATTTTTGGATGTCGCCAGCGGGTACCGGAGTGGCTCCCAACAGGTGGGGCGTGCTGAAGGCGATGGCGGCAGGTAGGCCAGCGGCTTGGGCTAGGCTGGGATAGAGCCCTAGGCTCAGGGTAACGCCCAGTACCAGTGCGAGGAGAAATCTGACCATGGCTGACATCCTATAAAACGGCTGAAACGGCATTAACGACGGTGAAAGGGGTAACGCAAAACCGTGGGCCACTTGGCCATCGTAGTCTGTATCGCCTAGGGAACTGGCCCTGGTCTAAGCCCCTAGGCCAAGGTCAGCCTATCGCGAAAGCCGAGCTGGCGCAAAGGGTTGCCTAGGCAGGGTAGGGCCTGGGGGGCGGCGATGTTCTAAGTTCTAGGATTCTAACCCTTAGGTGAAGGGGCCGTAGATTAGCCGCTGTGTTCGACACCATGACGATCTAGACTCGTAACATTGCTTGTGATCGGCTACCTGTGAGCGGTTACTTGTCGTCCCTGTCCTTCCCATGCTCTGGCCCGATGTCTACCTTCCCTTCCCCAGTCACCAGCCTCACGGATCGGGGGCATTTGCTCACCGAACAGGCGAATCCTCGCAGCACCCAGTTGGATCAGCTTAGCCCTCTGGAACTGGTGGATTTGTTTAACCAAGAGGATCAGCGTACCGTGGCGGCCATTGCCGCCGCCCGCGAATCCCTGGCCCAGGCCATTGAGGTTATCACCACATCCCTAGGGCAGGGGGGGACGCTGTACTACATTGGGGCGGGTACCAGCGGTCGGTTGGGGGTCTTGGATGCGGCGGAATGTCCGCCCACCTTTTGCACCCCGCCGGAATTAGTGCAGGGCATTTTGGCGGGTGGCCCTGCGGCCTTGGTCAGAAGTTCTGAAGGGCTAGAGGACATCTTTGAAGACGGCGAAGCGGCCATGGCGGATCGTCGCGTTAGCGCCCTGGATGTAGTGGTGGGCATCACCGCCGGAGGCACCACACCCTACGTCAAAGGAGCCCTCCACGCGGCCCGTCAGCGAGGAGCCAAAACCATCTTCATCGCCTGTGTGCCCGCCGACCAAGCCCCCGCCGAGGTGGATATTGATATTCGCCTGCTGGTGGGGCCAGAACTGCTAGCCGGATCGACTCGCCTGAAGGCGGGCACCGTTACCAAAATGGCGCTGAACATTCTGTCCACCGGGGCCATGGTGCGCCTGGGCAAGGTCTACGGCAACCGCATGGTGGATGTGGCCGTCACCAACACCAAACTGCGAGATCGCGCCCTGCGGATTCTCTGCGACCTCACTGACCTAGATCGCACCGTCGCCGCTGACCTGCTGGATCGCAGTGGGCAACAGGTCAAACTAGCCCTGATGATGCACCTCGGCAACCTAGAACCCGATACGGCCCAGCAACACCTCGCCGCCCACCAAGGACACCTCCGACAGGCCTTAGCGGCCCTGGGGCGAGACTAGCTAGCCAAGGTAGCTGACGAGGGCTTGCAGTTTGTCCCAGGCGGCTCCGCTAGCCAAAATGTCTTGGGCCAGAGTTACCCCCTGAGCAATTTCGTCTACGAGAGACTCGCCCTTCACCACTTCACCCACCTTGAGGGACAGAGCTGCATTCAGCGCTACCACATCCCGTTGGGCGGGGGTGCCCTTGCCCTGTAATACCGCGCTGAGGATGGCGACGTTATCCGCCAAATCGCCCCCTTGCAAGGCGCTGAGGGGAGCATGGGTAAGGCCAAATTCCTGGGGGTCAAGCACCGCCGTCGTCATTTGCCCCCCCGACACAATCGCCAGATCGGTTTTATCGCCCAAACCCGCTTCGTCTAGCCGTTCGCGCCCGTGCAGCACAATGGCTTGGGGAATACCCAACTGGTTCAGGGCGCTGGCCATGGTCGTCACCACAGCGGGATCATACACACCAATCACCTGGCCCGTGGGCTGTAGTGGGTTCACCAATGGCCCCAGCAGGTTAAACACGGTTCGCACCTTCAGGGTGCTGCGTAACGGAGCCACCGCTTTCATCGCCGGATGCCAACCCCGGGCAAACAAAAAGGTAATCCCCACCTCATCTAGGGCCGTTCTCACCCGGTCGGGCTGGGCTTCTAGGTGAACCCCCAGCGCCTCCAGCACATCCGCCGACCCCACTTTGCTAGAAGCCGAACGGTTGCCGTGCTTGGCCACCCGTAGCCCCGCTGCCGCCGCCACAAAGGCCACTGCCGTCGAAATATTAAAGGTGTGCGATCCATCCCCCCCGGTGCCGCAGGTGTCGATACAAGGACTGGGATGGGTAATCTTCGCCTCACCGCCTAGGGATTGCCCCTGCAACACCCGCGCCATGCCCGCCAGTTCCTCCGCAGACACACCCTTGCTTTGCAAGGCTGCCAGCAATGCCCCCGACATCACCTCCGGAATGCTTTCACTCAGCCAGCCCCGCATTAACCCCTCTGATTCTGGCTCACTGAGGGATTCTCGCTGGATCAAGCGCTGGAGCAAAGCAGACCAATCTTGGGTTTCGGTGGCTAGGGTCACGGTAGGCAGTCCAAACACAGCACCCCGGCCTTTAGGGATGACCGAGGGATGGCCACAGGCGGGGTATAGACAATGTATCAGAAGGGGTTGGGAATTAGGGATGAGACCCTTAGGGCGCGGCCCGTTTGCCAAAATCTGCGGAGTTGTCCTGACTTGGCCCCCATGCCTTTGCAAAGACTACCTAGCACTCGCTTGGGGAGAATTCGGGGCATGGACACCTGCGTTATGGCTGCGCAACTGTTGGCACAGTGCTTGCATGGGGAGATAAGCGCGAATAGGGTGGGGATAGCGCCACCGGAGATGGCCCCTGGCCGGGTCGATCCAGCGAGTTCCCCGTCCGTTTCCCCATCGGTTTCTGCAACGGTGGATTTGCCCACCTCAGACTGTGTGGCCTGGGGTAGAACGCC
>CAZWNR010000026.1:0-15754 GCA_964635665.1 uncultured bacterium
CCCACAATCTCATAGGGCGTCCTTATCCTTGGTATGCTGGTAAGGTAAATGGGGCTGAGGAAGTGCTTCGGCGTTTCCGAGTCATATTTGCTGTGTCGTGATTACTCTTGCGAGTCCAGGCAAAGACGAACGTGGACTTATTTGAAACCTTTAGAACCGATCACCCCGTCCTTGGTGTTGTCCATCTGTTGCCCCTGCCCCAGTCACCACGCTGGCAGGGCAATCTTCAGCAAGTTATCGACCGCGCCGAACAGGAGGCCACAGCCCTGGCCTCCGGGGGAGTTCACGGTATTATTGTAGAAAACTTTTTCGATGCACCCTTCACAAAGGGATCCGTCGATCCCGCTGTGGTCAGCGCCATGAGCTTGGTGGTGCATCGGCTGCAATCTCTGGTGACGGTGCCCATTGGCCTAAATGTGCTCCGCAACGATGCCCATAGTGCCATGGCCATTGCCACCTGTGTGGGGGCCAAGTTTATCCGGGTCAACGTACTGACGGGGGTGATGGCCACGGATCAGGGCCTCATCGAAGGCTGCGCCCACGACCTACTGCGCTACCGCCAAACCCTCGGCAGCGAGGTCAAAATTTTGGCCGATGTGCTGGTGAAGCACGCCCGTCCCCTGGGGTCGCCCAATCTAACGACGGCGGTACAAGAAACCATTCACCGAGGCATGGCCGATGGCGTCATCCTATCGGGTTGGGCCACGGGCAGCCCCCCCAGCCTAGAGGATTTAGAACTAGCCAAGGCCGCCGCCGGAGACTGCCCCGTCTTCATTGGCAGTGGGGCCACCTGGGAAAACATTGGCACCCTCATGCAGGCCGCCGATGGTGTCATCGTGGCCAGTTCCCTCAAGCGCTACGGCGACATCAACCAGCCCATCGACCCGATTCGGGTCGGGCAGTTTGTGGAGGCCATGGTAGAAGGGCTACAAAACCCATCCCTGGGGGCGACCATGTCCACCCTGGCTGTCCCCTAGGCTTCCGGCAGAGTCTCGCCCGCAATGGGTTCACACACCCCAGATTCACGCACTAAGATAAACAGCAGATCTAACGAGTCGATCTAATGCTAAATCTAGGGTGTTTCCCCCCGGTATCGATGGGGTGCAGACGGTATCCCTACCGCTTGTCAGGTCGGGAATCGAGGGGTTCTCCTTCGGATTTGGTATTCGGATTTGGTATAAGGGATAGGTTGCTGGTCAACGGATCAGCCAAGCAGAGTACTTCAGGTTGAGAGAAATCCGATGAGACGACGACGTCAAGAAAGCCGCTGGATTCATCGCCGCTCCCGCTGGCTGCTGGCTGGTATTTCAGCCCTAGGGGCGGTAGAAACGGCCTACCTCACGATCATGAAGCTGACGGGCAGCGATGCCTGCCCCACCGAGGGCTGTGATCGCGTCTTGAGCAGCCCCTATGCCACCATCTTTGGCCTACCGCTGACCCTGTTTGGCTTCTTGGGCTACGCGGCCATGTTTGCCCTGGCCACTGCGCCCCTGTGGATTAATCCCGACCAAAACAAGGCCCTGCGCCAAAAGCTAGAAACCACCACCTGGCCGCTGATCTTTATTCTGGCGACGGCCATGGTGGTCTTTAGCGGCTACCTGATGACCGTCATGGCCTTTGAAATTAAGGCCTTCTGCCCCTTCTGCGTGGCCTCCGCCCTGTTTGCCCTATCTATGTTTGTGATTACCCTGCTAGGGCGGCGTTGGGACGATCTGGGGCAACTCGCCTTCATTGGTGTGATTGTCGCTATGGTGACCCTGACCGGAGTGCTGGCGGTCTATGCCCCCATTCGGGCTGGGGGCGGCTCGGCTACGGCACAGGGCCAGGTGGGGCCACCCATCACCACGGCCTCTGGCCCGGCTGAAATTGCCCTGGCCCAGCACCTCAAAGACAGCGGTGCTTCCATGTATTCCGCTTGGTGGTGCCCCCACTGCCACGAGCAAAAGCAGGCCTTTGGGGCCGAAGCGGTGGCTATTTTGCCCAACGTAGAATGTGATCCCGAAGGCGTTAACCCCCAGACCGATCTCTGTCGCGCTAAGCCTGAGGTGACGGGCTTCCCCACCTGGGAAATCGATGGTCAGTTCTATCCCGGTGCCCAACCCCTGCGCCGCCTAGCCGAACTGTCGGGCTACACTGGCCCCACCAACTTCCTCCGCTAGCCCCGTCATCCAAAGTTAGCCTCACCCCGTTGGAGGTCGTCAGCGATCTGAGTTGGCGACCTCTGTTGTTTGGCCCCTGCTGGCCAGGGTACTCCTCCAGGTTAGTGCTGGGGGCCAGGGAAATCGTGGGTGAACGCTAAGCTAGCCACGCTTAAGGGCCAGGGTGAGGCCATCGGCAATGGGCACGAGGCTGAGCACAATGCGAGGGTCGGCGGCGAGGGTGGCGTTAAACCGTCGCAGGGTTTCGGTGCGGTTATCGGTGACCGTAGAATCGGCTACCCGGCCCGACCACAGCACATTGTCGATGGCGACTAGTCCACCGGGTCGCACCAACTGAAGAACTTGCTCGTAGTAGGTGGGGTAGTTGCTTTTGTCGGCATCGATGAAGGCAAAGTCGAAGCTGTTTTGCTGCCCCTCGGCGATGAGCTGGGCTAGGGTTTCCGTTGCCGGGGCGAGGCGCAGGTCAATTTTGTGGGCTACCCCCGCCTGTTCCCAGTAACGTTGGGCAATGGCCGTATAGTCGGGGTTGACGTCGCAGGCAATTAACCGTCCCTCCGGTGGCAGAGCTAGGGCTACCCGTAGGGCGCTATAGCCGGTAAACACCCCCACCTCCAGGGCCTTTTGGGCCCCCATCAGCTGAATCAGCAGCGCCATCAACTGCCCCTGTTCCGGCGCAATTTGCATCTCGGCCATAGGGTGCTGGGCCGTTTCCTGGCGCAGGGTCTTTAGGATCTCTGGCTCCTGTACCGAGTGGGCTAGAAGGTACTCGTACAGGCCATCGGTTAGGGTTAGGGTGCGGTTAGACATGGCAACAGGCTCGCAGAAAACAGCCCCATCATACCCATCGGCCTGGGTTTCCAGAGCATTCCCCTTCGCCAGCGATCTCAGAGGGCGTTTGAAAAGGTTTGCTTGCGGTGCGTTTGATCGTTAAATCGGTGTAAATCTACGGAATTTGTGACGGCTGAGGCTGACCTCATCGGTATCGCTTGGGACACACTTCGGCTTTTCAAACGTCCTCTTGGGGATGTGAGGGTGGGAGCAAATTCCAGGCATTGTCCCGGAATCTAAAGCCAAGGTTAGAAAGAGCACCGAAGAACGGCATCTGCGCCACACTAAGGGAACAACGTTTCAAGATCCAGGGCTGACAAACGTCGCCCTTAAACCCTAAACTAACTTACCCATTCCGACCTCCCCTACCATGTCTGACTTTGATGATTTTTTGAAGCATAAATACGCCTACGTGGCTATTGGTGAATTTCAGCCGGGCTGCTTTTCCGAAGCTCGCCAACTCTATGAAAAGGCCGTTTCCACCTTTGACAAGGGGTTCCAAGGGGCCTACCTGCTTCAGGAACCGGGCACGGATCGCGGCATCGCCATTATCCTCTGGGAAAACATTGAGGATATGAGCGAACACCACAATGTGATCTACGAGCAAACCCTGGCCAAAATTGCCCACCTGTTCGCGGCCCCCCCGGTCACCGCCTTCTACGAAGTGTGCAGCGAAATTGGTCTACCCCAGGTGCTTGCCCAGGCCCTTAGCTCCCATTAGGCTGGCCTTGTTCGTCTCTCCACGCGCCTGCCCGCTGCCGCCTAGGGTGTCAGCCCTAGCGGTGTCGATTATGATGAAAGCTAATCTCTCTTAAGTTTCGCTACCCGTCCATGCCTACACCTAAGCATACCCAAGCCCACCTATCGCGCACGGTGCCCAAAAACCAGTCCGAGTTCTTCAAAAAGCGTACCCGCGATTCCATGGAATACTACATGGGGGCCAAGCTGCTGGAGGTGGGCGTAAACCCCAAGAACACCGTGTATCGCTGGCGTTCGGAAATTAAAGGCGACCAAGAGGTGATCACCGTCAGCGCTTACTGGGGAGAATCTCGACGGAACCTAGAGGGCGATCTATAGGGCTAGGCTGGGCTAGGGAAACCGCCCTTGTATTACAACTTTTTACAGATACGCCCAGCTATCGCGCTTTGACCAAAATTTGGTAACAATAAATACAGACAGGCCAATAAATCTGCACCCTCAATTCTCCCTTGCTATGTTTTGAGGCTCAGAAAATGGGTCTGTTTGCGGTGGGTCATCCCAAGCTGTCTCCATTTCAGGGGCGGCAAGTTTGTTGTGGGGTATGACGCTCGCGGGGCCTTGGTGGCCCTTGATAAACCCGTTCATCTCCAGCCCTGGAGACGGAAGTAGGGAGTTTCCCGAAGGAACGCGCCTCTTAACCCCTCTTCGACCCCTTGGAGGCGAAATCCATGACCGTTAAAACCGAAAAACTGCTGCACCAAATTCGTCAGGCCCAACAAACCGGACAGGCCATTTTGGCGACGGCGGGCCTCACCAATCTCAACATCATCTATGTCTTTGCGACAGCGAACACCCTCGTCATCAACTGCCGCGACTGCGCTTCTCTGTGGCAATTAGACGATGCTCAACTGGAACTACGTCACGCCGTCCGACGCCTAGGCCTAGACATTACCAACATTTGGGTGGAGCGCAATGGGCATTTAGCCTACGACTTTTAGTCGGTGAGGTGAAGCCTAGCGGATTGTCTGCCCCATCAGCCATGTCGGTTGAGTGCAGCAAAGCAGAACCCAACCCCTGCTGAGGATTTAAGGCTTGTTGGGTTCTGCTATCGTGCCACCCGCCCAGAAATTAAGGCTTTTCGACGTTCTGTCAGCCAGGGAGCCTACGCTTCTTCTTCGGCGGCTCTCAGAGCAAGGGCCGCCAAGGTGAGACTGAGACGGGCCTGTTCGATCTCTGAAAGACTTTGCCAGTTGGACTTAAGGATAGAACGCAGATTGAGATCGAGGATTTCGCTGTGGCCATCCCGCAGGGAGTAGGCCAAGGGACGCGCCAGCACCGCCAGATCCCCAGCATCCCAGGTGGGTAACACCGCCTGGGCACAGGACACGATCTGCTCGAGGTAGGTCTGGCCACTGCCGCGCAGGGCGGTGACGGTGGTGGCTAGGGTCTGCAAAATGTCGTCGGGCGGGGGGCTTTGCAGTCGGGCCTTAAGCTGCTGAATAATGGTGCTTACCAAGGATGCCGAGGATTCTGAGGTAGGGCTCCACTGGCTGTTCAACTGGGCGGAGAACCGCTGCCACCCCTCTGTTAGGGAGGTCTGAATCAGCGCATCGTCATCCTCGATGGTGGCTGTAGCGGCGGTAAAGTAGGGCTCGGCCTCTGGTGCGTTGGGTTCCCAGGGGTAGATCGGCGACGGAGCCACTAGGGCAGTGAGTAGGTCTGCCTTGGCTTGGTCGGCAGATTGCGGATTGGGACTGGGGGAAGACATGGGCAGAATCATAGGGCTACAGGGAAGATGCACAGGACGGTAGAGAATCTTGCGAGGAATCCTGGTAAAGACTACACCACCGCCAGCGGCTATTCCGTATCCTACCCTAGGGATTCAGTCAGGATTGAGCGGCTTGGGATCAGGGAAGTTTCGATGAGGCGTGGTTGGGGCTGCCTTCAAGGGTAAACTCCAGCAGTTGGCCCTCAGGGCTGCCGAAGCGCAGGGCTGTACCCAGCGGTAGGGTGACCTCCGCCCGATGCACATGCTGCCAGGTCTTGCCATCGAAGTAGTAGGAGCCAAACCGAGAACGGTCGCGCAGGTAGTAGGTCGGTTGATTGGGGGTGGAACCCAGCCCATTGCGGCAGAAAATTTCCGCATGTTGCCCAGACACCCAGGGCTCTGAGATGACGAGGTCATTGTCGGGCAGGCGTCCTACCCGCATTAGCCCGCCCCCCATGCGCCAAAACCGGGTGGGGTGGTCGGCGCAGCGAATCACCGGCCCCTGGGCTAGGGGGGAGTCCTGTCCTGGCAGTTGGGTCACGGCAAGATCAATCGGTTGCAGGAGCGCCCCCTCAAACTGGGGATGCTGGTAGAGAACGGGTAAGGTCCAGGCGGGATGGTTGAATCGATAGACGGTGAGCAGATGCTGGCGGGCGGTGGCCATGGCCTGGGCGACCGATTGGCGTTGGGCTAAGCCCTGGGCTAAGACTTGAATGAAGCTGAGGGCCTCCTCATCGGCGATGGAGTCGCGCATGGCTATCACTGCCGGAATGCCGTGGTGGAGGAGCACCTCGGCCAAGCTGCTGCGCGAAATCACCTGACGGTGGCTCTGATCGGGCTGGGCTCCCCAGCAGGTGTTAAACACGGCCAGCCGCAGACGACAGCGCACCAAGACCTGGGCTAGTTCCATGCCGCTCAGGGTCACGCCTGGGCTCAGAAACAGCAGCCCTCCGTCTGGGGCCGGTACCCCGTGGCCTGCATAGAAAAAGACGTTGAACTGGCCGCTCTCGAGGGTGGTGACTAGGGTCTTGGTGTCGGGTTCTACCAGGGTGCTCACCTGGCAGGGCACTGCCGCCGAGGCCCCAATCCGTGAGACGCTTTGTTCTAGTAACTGTTTCAGAATGGCGGCCTCCTGGGACAGTTGCAGCGTCGCCGTCGATCCGATGTCTTCCCCCTCCCCTTGGCCCAACACCAGCAAGACTCGCAGCGAGCGATCCAGTGCCATGGGCGGTAGGGTATCCACGGCGCTGGTGGTGCGGCTAAACAAAATTTGTGGCCCTAGGGATACCGCCGGACGACCGGGCTCTGGCTGCATAATTTCCCAGGGCAGGCTGATTAGGTCGGGGGCCCGAATTTCGAGCTGGAGGTGGAGGGGGCAGTCTAGCCCCATGGCCATCCCCAGACTGCGCTCTAGGGTGGATCGCAGGGGGCCATCAAACAGCCAGGTCCAGAGGCTTACCCCCAGGCCCTGCATCAGGCGTCCAGTTTGTCCCCCCGATTCCAACGGTGGCCCGACCTGATCCAGCAGAGCTTCCAGATCCAGGGGAGAGGCATAGGCCGAGGGAACGTGGGGCACTAGGGGGAGCCCCCGCAGGGAGAAAAATTCCTGCCACCGCCCCCACAGTTGAGACATGGCCTCATCCCAGACCCGATCATGGTGGGCATAGCCATCGGGGAAGGGGCTGCTGAGCACCCAAATGGCGTAGTGGTTTGCATCGGCCTTGGTCAGTCGATCAAGGGCAAGCCGCAGGGTCAACGCAGGGGAAGAGGACATAGGGAAGGGCGACAGACCACAATAGAAAAAAGCCTAGGCTGGCCGGGATCCTAACAGTTAGGGGATCGTACAGGTTCCCCGCTGGCTAGGAGACACTCCGGCCAAGGGCGTGGCGTTGGCGGAGAGAGCCTGGGAACGAACCCAGCCTTGCCGACCGGGCTGGGCCAACGAAGTCGCTAACCAAGCCTCAGTGGAGGACGCTGATCCGGCCCCTACCGCCGCCGAACCCGATGCTTGGGGAACCTGGGCGAGGGAGCCCCCGGAGGGAATGGCGCAAACCTGAAGATACACCCACTGAGGTAGGTCGGGCAGTCCACGCCGATCTACCACCTTTAGAATACTGCCTACGGGAATGGTGGGCAGATTGTTCGGTGCAGAGGCCGTGGGATTGGGCAGCAGGGCCAGGGGATCGGGCTCGCCGGAATTGCCCCAGGCCACCGACCGCTGCCAAAAGGATCCCACGGCAATATCAAGACGTTCCGCTGGGGCTAAATCCTGGAAAACTTCTGCCCGTAGGCCAGAGGGCCAGGGGGGAAGTGCCGCCAGGGGCAGTGGTTGGGGTTTCCAGTGATGGTAGGCCCAGCCCCCTCCCGCCAGCAGTAAGAGGGTGGGAACGGCCCCCCCCAGAAAGGCACGCCAGGGCCAGGGACGGGTTGATCGAGACGGAAGATCCCCGTCGGTGGCAGGTGGTTTTTCCCCAGATCCAAACCCAGGCAAGGAGGTTGTGGCTAGGTCGGAGGACGCCCCCCTGACGGGTTGCGCCAGGAGGGTTGCCCCTGAGGCGAGCGACCCTGGGGCAGGCGATACCGGAGCAGGCGACCCAGGGGCGAATGGGGTTAGGGCCGCCGCCGGTAGGGGTGAGGCAACCCGCAACGGTTGGGGCACAAACCGCATCAACCCTACGGTGATATTGTCGTGGCCATTGAGCTGGTTGGCCCACCGAATCAAGGACTGGATGGCGGGTTCCAAGGGCGCGGCTTGTCCTACCAAGGGGGCTACGGTGTGGGGCCACAGGGTCTCTACCCGGTCGTAGTCGCTGAGGCCATCGGAACACAGCAGCAGCACACAGGGATCATCGATTAAAAAATGCTGCACCGTTGGGTAGAGGTACTCCGAATCGTTGATGCCGAGGGCCTGCACCAATGCCCCTCCCCCCGCCATGTGTGTGGCTTCTTGGTAGAGGGCGTAGCCGAGACGCGCCTCCCGTGAGGCCACATCGTCGTCCAGGGTAATTTGGTAGGCGGTGTGGGCCGTCACCCGGTAGGCGCGGCTATCCCCCAGGTGGGCCACAGACACGTAGGGAAAGTGGACCAGGGCCAACACCGCCGTTGTCCCCATCCTGGCCCGGTCAGAGCGGTGTTCGTCGTTGTTGCGGTTAACGATGTTGGTGTTGACCGTCACCATCGCTTGCTTCAACCCCTGGGCCACGGTGGCGGGGCTGAGGTCGCCCTGCTGGGCTAGGGGCTGGAGGGTGCTGAGGAAGGTTTGAATGGCGGTTTGGGAGGCCACATTGCCCTGTTCGTGGCCGCCGATGCCATCGCACACCACCAGCAGCGGTAGAGCCGACCCGCTTTTCTGGGATGCTGTGACCCCTGAGATCACCTGTTTGTGCCCCTGTCCTTGGGGATAGCAGGCGTCTTCATTGCGGTCGCGGGAGAGCCCCTGGTCGGTTTCGGCGGCCCACTCCACGGTTATGGTTAGCCTTGCCGCTAGGGTCTGGATCGCCTGTTCCAATTCCGCCAGCAGGGCCGAGGCCGAAGCCAATGTCCCACTGGCTAGAGCTGTAGTGAGCCAACCTAGGTAGTCTCGCAGCGCGGGCTGAGCCTGGGAGGCTAGGGATTGCCACTGACGACCAAGGGCCACCAAGGACGGTGACTGGGGCCCATCGGCTACCAGACGAGTGATCCGCAGCAGGGCGTGATCGACCCTGAGGGTTTCTGGGGTGATCAAGGTTGTGGCGACCCGTTGCTCGGCCAAGGCGGGCCACAGGTAGGCGATCTGCCGGAGCCAATTGAGCTGCTGGAGAGCTGTTCCCTCCGCCCAGGCTTGCCCGATGAGGGGTAACCGCTGCACCTGCACCGGATCGGAGGGCGAGGGGGGCAGGGTAATTGCCAGGGGGGCTGCCTCCAGCAGTAGGACATCTACCCCCAAACCATTGACTGCGCCCGTGAGGTAATCGTAGGGGCGGGGAATGTGTTGAATCAAGCCAGATAAATGCAGATAGGGCAACACCCCAGTTGGAATAGGATCCACCGGGGCGATGGGATCCTCTGGGCGGGTATCTAGCCAGACGGGATGCTTCCAGACCATGTATCGTTGAGCCACCCTAGTGCCAGAGGTAAGGGTGACTTCAACCTCCTTGGGCAGGCCATCGCTCACCGCCAGCAGCAACCGATAGGGCAAGGGCGTTTGACAGGCCGGACAGCGCCCGGTGGGCTGAGAAACCCAGGTGCGGCAGGTCGGATTGGTGCAGTGAATCACCATTCCGTAGGCCTGTAGAGAACTGTCGTCATGCGCTTGAATTTCCCCCGTAGCCCGATCCGCTCACCCCGGTTCTGAAAGGCGTGGCCTAGGCAATGGATCACCTACTCCTCCGTCACCACCTGGGGTAGACCCATGCTGTAGTTCAGGGCGCGGCTCTTGAGGTTGTAGCTAATTTGCCCCGTCTTCAGCAGATTTTTGATGAAATGCTCCAGATCCGAACCAATCCGACGCAGGTTGTAGTCGGTCAGGTCTTCCCCTTCTGCGGCGTCTACCAGTCGATCAAATTCGCCGTAGAGGGCCTTTAGCGCCTCCTCCGACCAGTTGAACTCGTTGTCAGGATCCACATCTAGGGTAAGGCGATCTTCACTGGGTACCAGGGCATTGTTCTCAACAACGGCGGTGTAGATGTGTACGTGGCGAGTGGTGGACTTCAGCATCATGGTCAAACGTTGCCTCTGGAAAGGTGTATGACGTTACGTATTAAAGCCTACCCGATCCGCCGTGCGAATCCCAACGGCCAGCGAAACAACCCGTTGTCCCAACGCCCAGAACCGTCGGCAAAAAACCTGGAAAAGCTTTGGGAATCCCCCTGATCAGTCGCCTTGCTAGAGGCCGCAGTAGTATTCGCCCCCGACGGGATGGCCCCACATCTACACAGGTGACAACTTCCCACCATTTGCCTGAATTCCTTTGCCTATGGTGGCAAATCGCCGATTTGAATGGTGCCTTTACACAAATACCGCAATGGTACGCTGACCTAGCTTGTGCCCTCAAACGGCCACGTTCCAGACCATAGGCCACGCTATCAGAGATGCTAACCGTGAGGATAGTCTCAGTTCTGGCCTAGCCAGTTCTTAAAGCTTGCGTAAATCTACGGATATGAGCGTTGTTCATTTCCAAGCCGTACTGCACGATTAATTCATGTGCAGGGCTACCAGGTTTGAGGAGCTAGGCAAGCTGGCTCCTAGAAACAAAGTGGCATAGCACACAGGGCTACCAAAACAGAATCAAAGAATCGGTTGAGCGTAATGTGAACGATGAAGCATCTAGGCTTTGAGGCACAACGCTTTAAGAATACGATTTCGCATCTACCTTCGTCATGTTTAGTTCTTAACGAAGGATCTTCACAAATGTTAAAATTTAAAACGGCTTCAACGCTTCTAGCTACAGTGGCGGTTTTCGGCTTGGCTCCTATCAGTGATGCCAAGGCAGCCTTAATATCAGCCGCTCCCCCTACGTGCTCTAATAACAATATCTTGAATCCGATTGCGATTGACTGCTCTGGATCTTGGCAAGGTAATGATGCCAATCAACAAAGCGATGTCCTTTCCCAACTCCTAGCTGATTTTGGAGATGAGACAGGTCTTGGCACATGGCTCAAGTCCGGCAAGTCTGACGACTCTAATTCTGGGCCTTTCACTTCAAACGTAAAAGCCACTACAGGCACGTTGAATTTTGATGTCGCTCAGAAGGGCTTTTTTGCCGTTGCCCTCAAGGCTTCCAATAGTTTTAGCCTGTATCTCCTAGATGGGGGCGAAGATGGAATTTCTTCCTTTGACTTCAATACCATTGGCACAGCGACAAACAACAGTAATATGGCGCAGAGTCTATCTCACGCTACTTTGTACAATTTTCAACCTGTGCCCACGCCTGCCCTTCTCCCTGGTCTAATTGGCATGGGGGTCGCCGCTCTGCGGAAGCGTAAGGCCGAAGCCGAAGACAACACCGCTGCCTAGGCTAGTTAGAGGGATGTCGCTTAACCGCTGCATCCCTACCCCTACAAACTTCTTCAACGCTTCAATTCAGGACTTAGACAGGCGTTCTAGCCGTTGCCGTTGGGCAGCACAGTTAGAGCGCCTTTTATGTGCGCCCCTGGGTTTTGGATCTGGCTGGCTGGGGTAAACATCAGACGGGCGGGGAAAACCGTTTCCACTGGCTGGGGGGCGGGGTGAGGAATTCGTAGGAACCCGCCGCCTGCCCTGGTGCGGCGGTGAGCACAATGTCAAAGGATAGGGAAATTCGCAGCCCCTCCGTGTGATTCATGGTGACGCCGTGGCGCTGCTTGGCGGGGAAGAGAATCAATCGGCCTTCCGTGGGCAGGTAAAGGGCCTGGTCTTGGTTGAGGTAGTTCCACTGGGCGATGATGTCGGTGTTTTCGCTGCCGATGCCGGGGCTCACCTCGTTTGGGCGGGCGTCGTCAAAAAAGGCTAAACAGCCCGATTCATCGCTGCCGGATTCGGGTACCGCCACGTAGTACACGGCGCTAATGTTGGCGGTGTTGTGGCAGTGGCTACCCACCTCCTGCTGATGGCGCGACACCACGGGCCAAGCCCGCTGAATATACAAATCCACCTGGTTCAGATCCAGCCCCAAGGCATCCAGGTATTGCCGCGTGTGGGTTTCCACCTGGCCCACAATCCAGGCAAAGCGCGGATCGAGATGGATTTGCTCTACCCCGTGCAGGTCGCCCGTCCAGGCCATTTCTGGGAAGTTGCGCGGTTCATAGCCCGATGTTTCTAGGTCAAGCACCGCTTCAATCAACGCCGCTTGATGCTGGGGCGCATCGGGCAAATCTTCGTAATAGATGGCGAGGGGAAACCAGGTATCAACGGCCATGGGGATATCCAGACGGGGAAACGACCCTAGAAAAGCACGATACTATGAAACCAGAGATGAACTTTTGTAACACGCCTTGGCTTCCGCAACCCAGCCGATTAATCCCAACGCCCTCCCCTGCGCTTGGCACGCCCTAGATCCCCTGTGGCAGGCCGGATCATCCCTGGTGCAGCAGGGGCTTCCCCACGACCAAATGGCCCCCGCTTGGCAAATTCTGCTGCTGGGCGATGGTTCCCCCACCCGCCACCTGCAACTGCTCACCCGCGAACCCACCGAGGTGGACGTGATTGACATGTCCCGCGTGGGCATGGATTTGGACGGTGCCCCCGACATTATCCGGGTGGTGCCGGGGCCAAGGGTGCGCCGCCAGGTATGGCTGAGGACGGCCTCCGGGCAGCGCCTCGCCTATGCCGCCTCCTGGTGGGAAGCCAGCCATGTGGACGAATATTTGCAAAACAAATCCCTGCCGATTTGGGCCAGCCTCGCCCGCCTACGGACAGAACTGTATCGAGACATTCAGGGCCTCTATTTTGGCGAATCTCCGGCACTAGAAGCCGCCTTTGGTCAACCGGGGCCATTTTGGGGGCGTCACTATCTGTTCTGGCACCGAGGCAAACCTCTAACGCTCATTTACGAGGTCTTTTCCCCCTACCTCACCCGCTACCTAGGGCCAATGCAAAGGCCCACTTTTGAGGGACAGGCTATGATAAAGGACAAAGTTGACATTTCTTAATGTTGTCTTTATCCCACGCTGTCAAGGATTCTGCTTGTCTATGGCTGTATCGTCGCCGTCCTCTGGAGGAATCAAAGGGTTCCTAGAGAACCGTATTCTCCAGGGGCAACCCCTCACCTCTGAACTAGTGGCCATTTTGATGGTCTACTTTGTACAGGGCATTTTGGGGCTGGCGCGGCTGGCGGTGAGCTTTTTCCTTAAGGACGACTTGGGCCTCACCCCGGCGGAAGTGGCCGCCTTAACCGGGGTCGCGGCCCTGCCCTGGACAATCAAGCCCCTGTTTGGTTTTATCTCCGATGGGCTGCCCATTGGGGGCTATCGGCGGCGGCCCTACCTGGTGCTGTCGGGACTGTTAGGGGCGGCGGCGTGGCTGGCCCTAGCGACGGTGGTGCAGTCGGGCTGGGCGGCAATTTTGGCGATTACCCTCAGTTCCCTCTCCGTGGCCATTGGCGATGTGATTGTCGATTCTCTGGTGGTGGAGCGGGCGCGAGGCGAATCCCAGGGCGAGGCAGGCACTCTGCAATCCTTGGCTTGGGGGGCTTCGGCGGTGGGCGGACTAATGACGGCCTACCTGGGCGGTGTGTTGCTAGAGCAAGTCAGCACCCGCACGGTGTTTGCCATCACGGCGACGTTTCCGCTGATTGTGTCCCTGGTGGCCTGGATTATCCAGGAAGACCCCGTAGAGGAATCGCCCACTTGGTCGGTGATTCAGGGGCAGATGGGTCAACTTTGGCAAGCCATTCGTCAGCGGGCAATCTGGATGCCAGCGCTGTTTCTGTTCCTGTGGCAGGCGACCCCCACCGCCGATGCGGCCTTTTTCTTTTTCACCACCAACGATTTGGGTTTTCAGCCGGAATTTCTGGGGCGGGTGCGGCTGGTGACCAGCGTGGCGGCGCTGATGGGCATTTGGGTGTTTCAGCGGTTTCTGCGGACGGTGCCCTTTCGTACCATTTTCGCGTGGTCAACGGTGCTGTCTAGCCTGCTGGGGATGTCGATGCTGCTGCTGGTCACCCACGCCAACCGCAGCCTCGGCATTGACGACCAGTGGTTTAGCCTGGGCGATAGCCTGGTGCTGACGGTGATGGGGGAAATCGCCTTCATGCCGGTGCTGGTGCTGTCGGCGCGGCTTTGTCCGCCCGGAGTGGAGGCCACCCTGTTTGCCCTGCTGATGTCGATTGTGAACCTGGCGGGGCTGCTCTCCCACGAATTAGGGGCCATCCTCACCCACTGGCTAGGGGTGACAGAAACCAACTTCGACCACCTCTGGCAACTGGTGCTGATCACCAACCTCACCACCCTGCTGCCCCTGCCCCTGCTGGTCCTACTGCCTACGACATCCTCCCAAGGGGAAGGCAGCGAGGACGCCCAAATTCTCTGGCAATCCGCCGATCCGCCGCCAAGTAATCCCGACCAAGAAACGGCCTCTGTTTAGCCGTGCCCCCCGTACGGGCGTACCGCAGTGCGCCCCAACCCCAAACCAATTACGAATCTCCAATCACCATGACCGCAACCCAACCCAAACCCACCGCAAACCCCAAGTCCTACAGCCGCGAAGACTGGTGCAGCGGCTATCGCTCCCAGCCTAACGAGTACAGCTATTGGATTAGCGACATTGAGGGAGCCATTCCCACGAATCTAGAGGGCACCCTGTTTCGCAACGGGCCGGGGTTGTTGGATGTGGCGGGCTATCCGGTGAAGCATCCCTTCGATGGGGACGGCCTGATCAGCAGCATTGCCATCAAGGATGGGCGGGCCTATTTCCGCAATCGCTTTGTGCGGACGGCGGGTTATCTGGCGGAACAGCAGGCGAAAAAGCCCCTTTATCGCGGCGTGTTTGGCACCCAAAAGCCTGGTGGCCCCTTGGCTAACGCCTTTGACCTGAAGCTCAAAAATATCGCCAACACCAACATTATTTACTGGGCCGACCGCCTGCTGGCCCTGTGGGAAGCCGCCCCACCCCACCGACTGGATCCCGTTACCCTAGACACCTTTGGCCTGGATACGTTTAATGGCCTAATCGCTCCAGAGGGAGCCTTCACCGCCCACCCTAGGGTCGATCCAGGTCATCACGGACAGCCGAGACTGGTGGGATTTGCCGCCAAGGCCGGACTGTCCAGCACCATTACCCTCTACGAACTGGATACCGCAGGCAACGCCCTGGCCCAGCACAGCCACACCATTCCCGGCTTTGCCTTCCTGCACGATTTTGCCCTCAC
Organism: uncultured bacterium; assembly: GCA_964635665.1. Classification (GTDB taxonomy): domain Bacteria; phylum Cyanobacteriota; class Cyanobacteriia; order Phormidesmidales; family Phormidesmidaceae; genus Nodosilinea. Next base: position 15,278 of record CAZWNR010000026.1, read on the forward strand.
CCCCAACTACGCCATCTTCTTCCAGAACCCGGTGAGCTTTGGGCCGCTGCCCTTCCTGCTGGGCTTTAAGGGGGCGGCGGAGTGCATTCGGTTTGACCCCAAACAGCCCACCAAAATCCTGGTCATCCCCCGCAACGGCACCGACCCCATGCAGGTGATCGACGCCGACCCCTGCTTTGTCTTCCACCACGCCAACGCCTTCGAGCGGGACGGCCAGTTGGTGATTGATTCCGTCTGTTACGACGGCTTCCCCAGCCTAGAGGACAGCGCCGACTATAAAACCGTGGACTTTGACAAGGTACCCGCTGGCCAACTGTGGCGCTTCACGGTGGATCTAGCCCAGGGTAAAGCCAAGGTCGAGACCCTGATCTCCCGCTGCGTAGAATTCCCCACCCTGCACCCCGACCGCATGGGCCGAGACTACCGCTACCTGTTCATCGGCACCACCCACGCCGACCAGGGCAACGCCCCCCTACA
>CAZWNR010000027.1:0-15548 GCA_964635665.1 uncultured bacterium
CTTTCCTAGGACAACCGCTGAGGGGGTGTGCTGGCTAGGGTAAGGTTGGGCTTTTCCCTGGGTATGGGGGCCGACATTACGCCGAAATTGCACAGAACGAAAGAGCACCCCTTCAGTACACTATATAGAGCATGGGGTTCGTACAAGGAATAATAATGATGACGGCAGCGGCTCTTTGGCAACGCTACAAAGACTGGCTCTACTACCATGAAGGGCTGGGCTTTTACCTCGATGTCAGCCGCATGGGGTTTGACGATGCCTTTGTGGCAGAAATGCAGCCCCGTTTTGCTAAAGCCTTTGCCGATATGGCGGCCCTAGAGGCAGGAGCCATTGCTAACCCCGACGAAAACCGCATGGTGGGCCATTACTGGCTACGCAATGCCGAACTGGCCCCCACCCCCGAACTCAAGCAGGACATCCTCGAGACCCTGGTGCAAATCGAGCATTTTGCCAGCCAGGTGCGCACCGGGGGGATCGCACCGCCGGGGCAGCCTCGCTTCACCGATATTCTCTCCATTGGTATTGGTGGATCGGCCCTTGGGCCGCAGTTTGTGGCTCAAGCCCTAGGGCCAGACTTCCCGCCCCTGAATATTCACTTCATCGACAACACTGACCCCGAAGGCATTGACCGCATGCTCGGCAAGCTGGAGGACGTACTGCCCACCACCCTGGTGATTGTCACCTCCAAATCCGGCGGCACCCCCGAAACCCGCAACGGAATGCTAGAGGTGATGGACGAGTTTAAGGCCAAGGGGCTGAAATTTTCTAAGCAGGCGGTGGCCGTTACCGGGCGGGGTAGCCACCTCGAAAACCAGGCCATCCAAGAGGGCTGGCTGGCTACCTTCCCCATGCGCGACTGGGTGGGAGGACGCACCTCAGAGCTATCCGCCGTGGGGTTGCTGCCCGCCGCCCTGCAAAACATCAGCATTCGATCCATTCTGGGCGGGGCCAAGGAAATGGACATCGCTACCCGCGTGCCCGATCTGCGCCGCAACCCCGCCGCCCTAATTGCCCTGGCCTGGTACTACGCGGGGAACGGCAGGGGCGACAAAGACATGGTGGTGCTGCCCTACAAAGACAGCCTGCTGCTGTTTAGCCGCTACCTTCAGCAGTTGGTGATGGAATCCCTCGGCAAAGAAAAAGATCTCGACGGCAACGTGGTTTACCAGGGCATCGCGGTCTACGGCAACAAGGGGTCTACCGACCAGCACGCCTACGTCCAGCAGTTGCGGGATGGCCTGCCCAGTTTCTTTGTCACCTTCATTGAGGTGCTGAAGGATCGATCCAGGGACTCCATGGAGCTAGAACCGGGGATTACCTCCGGCGACTACCTGTTTGGCTTTTTGCAGGGCACCCGCAAGGCCCTCTACGAAAACGCTCGCGAATCCATCACCATCACCATTCCTGAAGTTAACGCCCACACCGTGGGAGCGCTGATCGCCCTCTACGAGCGGGCGGTGGGGCTCTATGCCTCCCTGGTGAATATCAACGCCTATCACCAGCCGGGGGTAGAGGCGGGCAAAAAGGCCGCCGCCGAGGTACTGAAGGTGCAAAACGCCATCGTCGAGACCCTGCGCCAAAGCCCCGAAGCCCTTAGCTTGAAGGAATTAGCCACCAAATCGGGCTATCCCGACGACATCGAAATTATCTATGCCCTTGTACGCCATCTCCACACCAACCAGCGCCAGGTGGTGATCCACGGCAATCCGGGCTATCCCGAAGTGATCAAAATTGCCGCTCTGCCCTAGGACATCGGTGCGGTATAGCTAAAAACCCGGTTTCTTCACCAGGGTATAAACCGGGTTGCTGAACCGACGACAGACTCATCAGCGGCGAAATCCGCCGCTGATGAGTCTGTCGTTTAACCTCAGTTCGGGTTAGGCCAAGGATCAGGGGAAACAGAGAAATTCACCGATGCCTGCGCTCTTCCGTCCAATCCTCTTTAGAGGATTTTGGCTTTGAGTCAAGGACTTCTAGTCCTTGGCTGGCCTCAGGGTAGTTTATTTAGCTGGGCCGACTTTCCGGCGTAGAAGCCGTCCGGGGTGGGGTGCGGTTGCTCAGCCCTTTGTAGGCCAAAGAGCCAGCGATCATCGCCACAATAAACAGCACCGGATTGAGGGAACCCAGCACCAGGGCGGTAATGGCAGGGCCAGGGCAATAGCCGCCAATCCCCCAACCAATACCAAATAGAGCCGCCCCAATGACCAGGGGCTTATCAATATCTTGGCGAGTAGGCACATAGAATTTGTCGCCAAAAATAGGGTGAGGCCGCTTGAGGATAAATCGGAAAGTCACTAGCGTAACGGCCACGGCTCCGCCCATGACAAAGGCTAGGGTAGGATTCCAGGCTCCAAACAAATCTAGAAAACCGATTACCTTTTCCGGGTCAATCATTTGGGAATAGCCCAAACCCAGACCGAAAAGTAAACCAGAAACGAGGGTGACAATATGCTGCTGAAATTTCATGGGGTGTGCGTTGTATTGGACAAGGGACTTTGAAGAGCTTCCAACTCCCCTCGCCCTTCTGGGAGAGGGGCTGGGGGTGAGGGCTAAAGTCCTAGGACATGGCGGGTGACAAACACCGTCACAAAGCCCGCCACCATAAAGCTAATCACCGCCACCAAAGAACGTACCGACAGCCGCCCCAAGCCGCAAACCCCATGCCCACTGGTGCAGCCGTTGCCCATGCGGGTGCCAAAGCCCACCAAAAAACCTGCCATGATCATGGTGATGGGCGTAAACCCGTAGGTTGGTGTGGGTTTGGGAGCCAAAACGTATTCGTACAGTGCGCCGCCGCCTAGCATTCCGGCCAGAAAAATCCAGCGCCAGCTTTCTGCACTGGCAAAGCTGATGGCCCCATTGACCATGCCGCTGATGCCCGCGATGCGCCCATTAAAGGCCAACAGTACCGTGGCACTGAGGCCAATCAACCCACCGCCCAACAGGCCATACCACCAGTCCATTGCCATAGGACTCCCCCTAGGTTTACCATCTAACGATATAGTAATGCATTGATGGCAAGATGGGCGGACATTTGGGGCTGGGGTTCTTGGTGCGATCCCACAGGCCGCTACCTCAAGAGCATTTCAGGAATCAAGAGACCCTTGAGGTCTAAATTTTTAAGATTAACTTTTGAAGAGGCTAGGTCAATGAAAATCTGCATCCCCAGATAGATTGATGGGCGCAGCTCAGGGGGGATGCTGGATGTAGCACTAGGCGGATGGGGCAAGGGAAATGGGTATCGTGATGGATGGATGGATTTCCATGTCGAGTGAGCCGCTAGTGTGGCAGGGATTGGGTTCTCCGATGCTGGCGCAGCTCTTTGAGGAGCCGCTTACCGACCCGGTGGCCATATTTCTCACTATTTTGGCGGTGATGTTGATTGCGCCGCTGCTGGTGGAGCGCCTGAAGCTCCCCGGCATTATTGGGCTGATTTTGGCTGGGGTGGTGATTGGCCCCCATGGGCTCGGTATTTTAGAGCGGGACGATACGATCATTCTGCTCGGCACCGTTGGGCTATTGTTTTTGATGTTTTTGGGTGGCCTAGAAACCAGCCTAGAAGACCTCAAAAATGAAGCCGATAAGCCGATTATTTTTGGCTTCGCGACCTTTGCGGTGCCGATGGTGCTAGGCACCGTGATGATGCTGGTGCTGGGCTATGGCTTTTGGGCCTCGGTGCTAGTGGCCTCTTGTTTAGCCTCCCACACCCTAGTGGCGTTGCCTGTGCTCAATAAGCTAGGCATCATGCGCCATCCAGCCACTACAGCCACCCTAGGGGCAACATTAATTGTCAATGTGTTGGCCCTACTCGTGTTGGCGGTGGTGATCAGAGCCGATCAGGGGGATTTAACCCTAGGTTTTTGGCTCTTTTTGATTCCGGCTTTAACGATTTATACGGTAGCTGTGTTGTGGGGTATCCCCAAGTTAGGACGCTGGTTTTTCAAAAAATTTGGCCATGATGAGGGTGCAGAATTCACCTTTGTGCTGGCCACCCTATTCGTGGCCTCTTACCTGGCTAGCCTGATTGAAATTGAACCCATTGTCGGCGCTTTTTTGGCGGGGGTGGCGATTACTGAAATTATCCCCCGCCTTAGTCCACTCATGAACCGGGTGCAGTTTATTGGCAACACGCTCTTTGTGCCCATTTTTCTGATCTCGGTGGGGATGCTGGTCGATCCGTCGATTCTGCTGCGGGAACCCAAATCCCTCCTCTTTGCCGGACTACTAATTGGCACAGAATTGCTGAGTAAGTTCCTCGCCGCTTGGGGATCGACGCGCTGGTTTGGCTGGCGGTTTCCGAGTGCCATGACGATGTTCGGTCTCTCGATGGCCCAGGCGGCTTCTACCCTGGCAGCCATCACCATCGCCTTCAATATTGAACTGGTGGATGAGGTAGTGGTGAACGCCACAATTTTAATGATTTTGGTCACCTGTGTGCTGTCGCCCTGGGTTGTGACCCAGTGGGGGCCAAAGCTATCTACTGAAACGGCTAGGTCTTCTACCCATCCGACGTTTGAGGTATCAGAAGGCACCTTCAGCTACGATCATCCTGTTCTCGGTCAACGCATTTTAGTGCCCGTCGCTAACCCCAGCACCGAGGATAATTTGCTGCACCTGGCGATTATTCTCACAAAGCGCGTTAAGGGCACTCTATTACCTCTCCATGTGCTACCCGACCGCAACCAACCCATTACTGAAACCGCTAAAAATCGGCAGCGACAACTCCTCGAAACTGCTGAAACCATCGCCCATGCGGTGGCTGTTCCCGTGGAACCGATTGGCCGCATTGATGATGCTGTGGATTGGGGAATTTTACGCACCAGCCAGGAGCGCGATGCCGACCTGTTAATTTGCGGCTGGAAAGGCTATTCCAACTATCAGGAAAACTTCTTTGGTAGTGTGCTCGATAATATTGTGCGATGTGCAACTATTCCGGTTCTCATCAGCCGTTTTCCACAGCCGATTGAAAATACTGAAACGGTGCTTTTAGCCATCACCGAGCAGCAGGAAAGCCTGGCTGCGGTGAACAGCACTCTAGCGGTAGCCCACGCCATTGCCGAAGAACTAAAAGCGCCGCTGCGTGTGCTGCAACTCACCATAGGCTCCACACGCGACCGTGAGCTAACCCAATTTTTGCAGGCCCAGGCAGTGGCGGTACAAATCGTTCAAGGCAATGCTGTGCGGCGCATTTCCGAAGTTATTCAGCCCAACACCCTGCTGATTTTGATCGCCAGCACCTACAACGTGGGACAACCTGCCCTCGGGCGGGAGACAGAAGCCATCACCCGCGCCAACTGGGGACTCAACATCATGGTGATGAACTTTCCCTAAGGGTGATATTCCTGGGTTAGCTTGCTAGGCTGTGATCGGCTGATCTCTATACGTGGCGAATTTTGCGATGCCTATGCAGGTGCTTCCCCAGTCCGTCGATGATGTGTCTTTGCCTCAGCCCCCAACTCCAGCGGCCCACGATACCGTGGTTCTGAATGTGGCGGGGATGATGTGTGCGGGCTGTGTGCGCACGGTGGAAAAGCGCTTAGCCCAGGTGGAGGGGGTGGTTTCGGCCACGGTGAACCTGGTCACCGAGGTGGCGGTAGTGGAGGCCGAAGCCGGACGAATTACCCCGGAGGCCCTGGCGGCGGTGGTGACGGAGGCGGGCTTTCCGACCACCCCCCGAGCTACCGACGGCACCGACGATCTCAAAGCCTGGGTGGAACGCAAACGGCAGGAGCAACGCCAGCAGAGTCAGCGCCTTGCCCTGGCTATTGGGCTTTTGGGATTATCGACCCTAGGCCATCTCAAGCATTTTGGTTGGCTGACGGTGCCCGTGCTCAGCGATCTGTGGTTCCACGGTCTGCTGGCCACGGTGACGTTGATCGGCCCAGCGCGGGACATTTTTGTCGATGGCTGGCAGGGAATGCGGCGGCTGGCCCCCAACATGAACACCCTAGTCGCCCTAGGCAGCGGCAGTGCCTACCTGGCGAGTCTGGTGGCCTTGGCCTTTCCGGGGCTGGGCTGGGAATGCTTTTTTGATGAGCCCGTCATGCTGCTGAGCTTTATTTTGCTGGGCCGCACCCTAGAGCAACGGGCTAGATTTCGGGCGGCGGATGCCCTGCGTTCGCTAGTAGAGCTTCAGCCCAGCTCGGCCCGGTTAATTGCCGACCCCACCGCCGCTGAGGTGGCCCAAACCGGGGTGGAGGTGCCCGCCAGCTATGTGCAAACCGGGGAATGGGTGCAGGTGCTACCGGGGGAGAAAATCCCCGCCGATGGGGTGATTATCGTCGGGCAATCCACCGTGGATGAGGCCATGCTGACCGGGGAATCCATCCCCGTCCTCAAACAACCCGGAGACAGCGTGGCGGCGGGTACCCTCAACCAAACCGGAGCCATTGCCCTGCAAGTAACGGGCACAGGCCAAAACACCCTCTTAGCCCAGATGATTCGCCTGGTGGACACCGCTCAAAGCCGCAAGGCTCCCATTCAGCGGTTGGCCGACAGCATTTCGGGCTACTTCACCTACGGCGTCCTTTCTTTGGCAGTACTGACTTTCCTGTTTTGGTACTTCATTGGCCTGCCCCTGTGGCCAGAGGTGATGCCCGCCGCCCTGGGCATGGCCCACATGGGGCACACGATGACCACCACGTCATCGACCCTGCTGGTGAGCCTGAAGCTTGCCATTGCGGTGATGGTGGTGGCCTGCCCCTGTGCCCTGGGGTTGGCCACGCCGACGGCCATTTTAGTGGGTTCGGGCCTGGGGGCCGAGCGGGGGCTGTTGATTCGCGGCGGTGATATTTTGGAGGCGCTGAACCAAGTTGATACCGTGGTATTCGACAAAACCGGAACCCTCACCCTAGGCCAGCCCAGCGTCACCGAGATCCAAGCTTTACGGGACGGCCTCAACAACCAGGACATCCTCCAACTCGCAGCCACCGTGGAAAGCGGTACCCAGCACCCCCTAGCCGTAGCCATCCAAACCGCCGCCCAGGATCAATCCCTGCCCCTGCTTCAGGCTGAGGATTTCGCCACCGAACCGGGTCTTGGCGTTTTGGCCACCGTTACCTGGCACGATACCCCCGCCCCCTGTGTCCTCGGTAACCGTCCCTGGCTAGAGCAACAGGGCATCACCCTGTCTGAATCCGTCCTAACCACGGTGCAAGCCCTAGAACAGGACGGCCAAACCGTGGTCTACATCGGTCTGGATAAAGACCTAGTGGGCTATCTGGCCATTGCCGACCCCCTGCGTCCCGAATCCGCCAGCGTCATCCAGCGGTTGCAAGACCAGGGATTGACCGTCCAGTTGTTGAGCGGTGATCGCGCTACCGTGGCCCAGGCCATCGCCGCCCAGGTGAACCTAGCCGCCGATCAGGTTACGGCTGAAGCCTCGCCGCAGCAAAAGGTATCTAGCATCCAAGCCCTGCAAGCCGCTGGGCACACCGTCGCCCTAGTGGGAGATGGCCTCAACGATGCCCCCGCCCTGGCCCAGGCCGATGTGGGCATTAGCCTTCAGTCCAGCACCGACATTGCCGTGGACACCGCCGACGTAATTTTGATGGCCAACCATCTCTCTGGTCTGCTAGAAACCCTGGATCTAAGCCGCGCCACCGTGGGCAAAATTCGCCAAAACCTGGCCTGGGCCTTCGCCTATAACCTCATTTCTCTCCCCCTTGCCGCTGGGGTGCTATTGCCCACCCTTGGCACTAGCCTCAGCCCCGCCGCTGCTGGAGGTCTGATGGCTTTCAGTTCGGTGACGGTGGTGGTGAATTCCCTGCTGCTGCGCCGTCACGTTGCTGCGGGAGCCTAGGAAGATCGGATGTGGCCCCATTGGACATCGCCCCTGGAACCGTCGCGTTCTAACCGGGATCGGCTGGTGGCGGCGGTGTGGGTAGAAGTCTGTGATCGACAGCGGCAGTCTCTCCAGGGGGCAGTGTGGCGGCATTATCGCCTAGGGCTGAATCAGCCTGGGACAACTCAGTCCACCACAAGATATGTCGTCGCTGAACCGTCCGCAGTCGATGCCCGAGCACCGTTTCCCTGGCATGGGACTTGGCATAACTTGCGGTCTGATCATTGTTTCGAGGATCGTTGTTCTGAGGATGGTTTCGAAGATCGTTCACCGGAGGATCGTCCACCGGAGGATTGCTCACCTGAAGATCAGGCAAATCATAGGTCAGCGTATTTCTGCACTGAGAATCAACCTTGGGGAGAGGGTGAGCCGTTAAGCAGCCTGCAAGGCAACCTAGGATCCGTCCTGCTGGAACGGTTTAGTCAACCTGTCACCGCCGGACAACTGTGGATTATGGGGCCATCGGGCATGGGCAAAACCACCGCCCTGGTGGAACTGGCGGCGGAACTGGTGCAGCGGGCCAAGGCGGATGACCAGGCCCCCATTCCGGTGCTAGTCCATGCCTTGGCGGCGGGGGACAGATCCGATGGGCTACCCTGGCTGGTAGAAGCCTTGCAGCACAAATATGGGATTGACCCGAATCTGGGCTATCGCTGGCTCATGGACGGGACGATTCTGCCGCTCCTAGACGGATGGGACGAGATCTCGCCCCAAGCCCAGGCCGAGCTAGCCGTGTGGATTCAAGATTGGTGGCAGCAGGGTAAGCCCATGGTGGTGGCGGGCGATGCCCGGGATAGATCGATTCCTAGGCCCAGGGCCATCCTCAGCCTGCATCCCCTCACGGACGACCATCTAGCGGCCTACCTATCCGCCCTGGGCTTGACGGACAAGTGGTTAGCGATCCAAACCCAGCCCGCTACGTTAGCCCAGGTGAGAACACCCCTCCTGTTGATGCTGGCATTGCTGACCCGCCCAACCGAGGGGCCAGCTCAGGAGGGTTGGCCATCCTCCCCTGGGGAGTTGCTAGACCACTTCATTGCTCAGCAACTCCATGCCATCCAACAGAATCGTGACTCGCCCCCGACGCCCTCTCCAGACCGCTGGCTAACCTGGTTGGCCCATCCCCATCATTGGGGCGATATCTTTTGGCTGGAGGCCATGCAGCCCACCCTCCTAAAGGAAAAATCCCAGCAGCGACGATATCAGCTTTTGGGGGGGCTGTTGTTTGGGCTGGCGGGGGGGATGATCTTTAGCCTGTTTGTGGGTCGGGGTTCTGGGATGCTGGCCTTTGCGGTGATTAGCCTCATGTTTGTGCTGGTGCGCAGGGACGCCATCATCGACACCGAAGCCGACCTATGTCCAGACTTTCCGAGCTTTCTGCGCTTCATTGCGGTTCGGCAGATCAATTTCATCCTGGTTATCAGTGCAGTTACGGGCATCGGGATGTTGCTGTCCTCCCGCAGTTGGGTAGGGCTTGGGGCTGGGATCGTCATCGGCCTGGTGGTGGGATTGCTGGTGCGGGCCATGATCTTGATCCCCAGCGGACTCCTTGGCGGGATCATCTATGGCCTCAGTCGGCTGCTGGATGAGGAGGTGGCGGTGCGTCATCGGCCCAACCAAGGGATTTTGGTGCGGCTGGAATATTGCCTGGGGCTAACGGCCCTGTTCCTCTGGGGGCTGATTCTGCTCAAGGTTTTAGGTCTAGGACTTTTGCCCCAAGTGGCCCCAGCGTTGACCGCCAAGAGCCCAAATTTCCTGCACCTGGCGTCGCTCATTCTCGCCATGGTGTTATGGGCCAACATTTTTGCCAGCGGACTCGTCTGCGCCCAGCACGCGGCCCTGCGCCTGGTGCTCTATTGGGCTGAAGGTCTCCCTTGGAACCTGGCCCAAGCGTTGCAGGTTGGCTGTGATGCCCACCTACTCCAGCGGGTGGGAGGACACTATCGGTTCATCCATCCCCAGGTGCGAAATCGGCTAGCCCAAGGATCCGCCCCAGGGGAATACCCAGATTCGGCGTCTCAAAACATCAACATCCCTGCCCCAACCCGAAAAAGCTGACCTATCATTAGCGCCAGGGTTGAGTCATGTCGGTCAGCCCCCAGAGATATGAGGGGAATCACTATGAATCTACGTCACGTCCTGTTGATCGGTGGGGTTCTGGGAACCCTGGCCCTTGTGCCCCCTGTGGCCCTGGCCCAAGACGCCACGGAGGCCGAACCCGCTGCCGCCGACCTAGTCAATCCGGTGGCCGATGACTTAGCGGATTCAGAGAACCCGATGGATTCGGAGGATAAAAAGCCGGAGTCTTCCGAGACGGACAGCCTCGATGGCCGTGATACCGAGGCATCGCCCACGGAGGCCAGTCCCCAGGGCATGACTCCTGGGGATAGCCCGATGGAGGCAGCGCCCCTAGAGGATTTCGAGATCGAAAATCCGGCCCTAGAGGAGATGCCCTCGGAGGCGGAGATGGAGGATGGGGGCGAGGCTGAACCCACCGCTGAGGAAACCGTAGACCCCAGGGTGGCCGCTGTCGAGGCTTTAAACCAGGGCATCGAGCGCTACAACGAACAAAACTACACCGAGGCCCTAGAGTTTTTCACCACCGCCCTCAATCTGGATTCCAGTAACGCCGATGCCTATCTCTACCGGGGGCTCACCTTTTCTCAGCAGGGGCAGAATGATTTGGCAATGGCCGATCTCAACCGCGCCATTGCCTTGGAACCTGGCAATGCCACGGCTTACCTGGCCAGGGGCACGGTGTTCTACCGCCAGGGGGAGGTAGAACAGGCCCAGGCCGACTTCAACACCGCCCTCACCCTCGATTCCGGCACCGTCAACGCCTACCTCTACCGGGGCCTGATTGACGCCGAACAGGGCCGCAACGACCTCGCCCTAGAGGACTTTTCCGCCGCCATCGCCCTCAACCCCAACCTGGCCTCGGCCTACCTATTGCGGGGCTTTGCCCACGAATCCCTGGGCAACTACCCCGATGCGGTAACAGACTTTAGCCGCGCCATTGAACTAGAAGGCGATCTGGCCCAAGCTTACATGGGGCGAGGGGTGGCCCACTATCGCCTAGGGCTATACGATGCCGCCCTCAACGACCTGAATGAGGCGATTAACCGCAACGACCAACTGGCCAACGCCTACCTCAACCGTAGCCATGTGTACTTCCGCCAAGGACGGCCCACCCGTGCCCTCCAGGATCTTGACCGAGCGATTGAGCTTGATCCTGAACTAACGGAGGCTTACCTCAGTCGGGGAACCATTCGGGCCAGCCAGGGCGACCTACAAGGGGCCGAGCAAGACTTTGCCCAGGTGCTACAACTCAACCCCGATTCCGCCGTGGCCTTCAAGCAAAAGGGCGATGTAATGCAGCGGGCTGGCAACCCCATTGCCGCCATCGACAGCTACACCGAAGCCCTGTTTATTGACCCCACCTACGTTGAGGCCTACCTGGCGCGAGGGGAGGTGCGCATGGCCACCGGGGATCCCTTCGGAGCCATTGACGACTACAGCCAAGCCCTAGCGGTGCAGCCCAACAACCTCGATGCCTACGCCGCCAGAGGTTCCGCCTACCTAATGGTGGGGCAAGCCCAAAATGCCTTCGACGACCTCTCCCAGGCCATTCTGCAAGGCCCCAACCAAAGCGACCCCGACCTATTCTTTAACCGGGGCATAGTGCGCGCCCGTCTGGGGGATAGCACCGGGGCACGGCGAGACTTCGAGCAGGCCGCCAACCTCTATCTACAACAGGGCAACGCCGCTGGCTATCGCCAAACCCTCGACCAAATGCGGAATCTCTAGGGCGCAACGGCATCTATGGTGTCGTTGCCCCTGGGTCTAGTTCTCCGGCGGCGAGGCAGGGGGCGATGACGCAGGGGCGGCAGGGGGTGGCGCAGGACTGACCGGTGCCGGAGATGCCGATGGCCCAGGAACGCTGGGAGCCGTGGGCTCCGGGGCGGCAGGGGGAGGAACCCTAGGCGCAGGAGCCGATTCTGCCGCAGGGGCAGGGGCCGTCGGGGCAGAATCAGCTTCTGGTTCCGGCGCATCCTCGGGGGCGGCAGGCTCAGGGGCAGCAACCGTTTCAGGGGCAGGAGCAGACTCAGGAGCAGGGGCAGAAGCGGGTGCCGTTTCAGGAGCGGGTTCAGCCTCGGAGGTGGGTTCAGCCTCAGAGGTGGGCGTAGCTGGCGCAGGGGCCGCCGAAGTTGGCGGAGGCGCGGACGTCGCTGGTGGCGAGGGCACCTCAACGGACTGACGCTCGCCTCGACGACGGGCATCCCGATTGCGGCGCGATCCCTCAATCGTCAGGTCATACTCGATGGGCACCCTGGCCCCACCCGCCACGGGCTGAAAGCGAGAATTTCTGGCGGCCTCAATGGCAGCCTGGTCAATGGCGGCATTGCCGCTGGACTGGGTGAGGGTAACGGTGCGCACGGTGCCATCGGGGTTGATATCAACGCTCACCCTGGGCTGGCCTTCGGCCCCTTCATCCAGGGCACTTTGGGGATAGTTGGGACGCACACAGTTCTGACAAGCCACGGTGCGGGATCCTCTGCCCTGCCCGCTGCCGCTACTAGAAGCCGCCGCCGTTCCCTGGCTGTCTCCCGTTGGCGCGTTGGGCACCGTGCCCTGACCCGCCGTAGGGTTACGGGTGGCGGTAGTGGATCCTGCCCCAGGAGTTGTTTCGGCACTGGCCGATCCAGCTTGGGCCGAGCCAGGGGCGTTGGTTCCGGTGGCTACGGCATCCGTGGAGGCTGGGCTATCTTGACCACTGCGCAGACGTTGCAGCCAATCTCGGAACTGTGCCCTTCGGGTGGCCGTAAGTTCGGTGTCGGAAGGTTCGGGGGCAGTCGTTTCGGAGGGTGTTGTCGCTGTGTTCAGGTCATCCTCCGACGCAGCATCTTCTTCTGGGGTGGGCGTTGTGGCGGTAAGCTGAGATTCCTCCAGGTTCGATTCTGCCTGGGTATCTGCCGTTAAGGAATCGGAGTCTGTGAAGGATTCTGATTCTGAAGGTTCTGGCTCTGGGGACTCTGAATCTGGGGACTCTGGTTCTAATGCGTCTGATTCTAGGGACTCTGATTCTGAAGATTCTGGTTCCGTGGGCTCTGGTTCTAATGGGTCTGGCTCTGTAGAACTGTCCGCAGGGTCTGGGGCGTTTGCCGCCACTGGGGACTCTGGAGATTCTGAGGGGGGCATGGCTGGGGGATTGGCCAGGGGCACCACCGCCGCTGGGGCCGAAGCCAATGCGTTGTTAGGGGAACCGCTAGCCGGGGCTGGATCGTTCGTTTGGGTGCTCAGTGCGGCGGGGGGCACGGGGCTGGACTGGGGGGCCGGATTATGGGGATCCGCCTCGGCGATAATGAGTTCGATGGGCGACCATTCCTCTTCGGCCACCTGCCATCGGGTCATCTGGCCCACACCAAAGGCAGCGGCATGGACGCCTAGGGAACCCGCTAATCCCCACAGCAAAATTTTGCGCAGCCGATGCCGCTCATGGTCGTGCTGTTGATTGCAGATGTCGGAAAGACCCATGTGCAGTTGTCCTCAACCTGGCAAACATTATCCTCGATCATCATACACAATTGCTATTCATTTGCATTAAATGCAGGGGAGTAGTGGGGTTTTTCGGGATGGGTGTTTGTCGCAGGTAGAAAGACGGGGCTCAGGCATCCTATCGGACACCTTAAATTCAAGGCTTTACAGGCGTTTTCGCTATCCTGACTCCATGGAGTTCTTGACAAGGGGGTACAAATCAGGGTGAATACTATTTGACAGTAATTTTCAATAAATCCTATGGGTACTATGTTTGCGGCGGGCGGCATCGTCATGTGGCCCCTGCTGGGGTTTTCTATCCTGGCGATCGCGCTAATCATTGAGCGCTGCCTCTTTTGGATGCGGGTCAACCGTCGCCAGCGCCCGGTTATGCAGGATATTCTGCGTACCTATCGGCAAGCGCCCCTAGATGTGTATCCCAAGCTGAAGCAAAACGCCGACCTCCCCATCGCCCGGATTTTTCTGGAGGCGCTGGAGATTGAAGGAGCCAGCCCCAAACAGTTTCACCTCGCCCTGGCCAGTGCCATGCAGGCTGAGTTGCCCCACCTGCGCCGATTCAACACCGTGTTTGCCACCATCATCAGCGTGGCCCCCCTGTTGGGGCTTTTGGGCACAATTTTGGGGCTAATTCGATCCTTTGCCGCCCTGCAACTGGGCGATCTCAACACCAATACGGGGGCGGTTACGGGCGGTATTAGTGAAGCCCTGGTATCCACCGCCGCAGGGCTGGTGGTGGCGATTTTTACGCTCCTGTTTGCCAACCTGTTTCGCGGTCTCTATAAGCGCCAAATCGCCCTAATTCAGGAATACGGTGGCCAGCTCGAAATCCTCTACGAAACCCACTACGAACGCCAGCGCTCCATCAGGGAAAACTCGTTCATAGGATAGGAACCTAGGGTGAGGTGCCCTCACCCCCACAAGCACCCCATCCCCCGTCACCCCATCACTCCATCACTCCATCCCCCATGTCCTACCTTCCCGAAGAACCCGAAGAAGATTTTGAACTCAACATCGTGCCGATGATTGATGTCATCTTCGCAATTTTGACCTTCTTTATCATTTCCAGCCTGTTTCTCACCCGGTCGGAATCACTGCCGGTGAACCTGCCCAAGGCTGTTACGGCAGAGATGCAACAGCGCACGCGGATTACAGTCACCATCGAGGCCTCCGGGGATTTGGCCCTGAACCGGGAAGCAATTGCCCTGGAAAACCTCCAGGCCGAAGTGCGAAACCTGATGGGCGATACCCAGGAATCGGTGGTGGTGATTAGTGCCGACGAGTCTGTGAGCCACGGGCGGGTGGTGGCGGTGATGGATGAACTGCGGGCCATTGAGGGGGCCACCCTAGGCATTGCCACCCAGCGGGGAGAGTAGGGGCAGGGGCGAAATCATCGAGACAATCCAAAAAGCTATCGGCGGTATTGAATACCCTGCGACTCAAGACATTCCATAGACGGGCTAGGGTGATGGATAGTCAATAAATAATCCTTAATGAGGACATAAACTATGCGCGATCTAGACACGCCATCCACCATAGAACTGCTCAACCAAATTATGGAATTTGAGCTGGCGGGAGTGGTGCGCTACACCCACTATTCCCTGATGGTGACCGGGCCAAACCGGATTCCCATCGTGGCGTTTTTCAAGGCCCAGGCCGGAGAATCGCTACTCCATGCCCAGGAGGCTGGAGAGATTATCACCGGGCTAGAAGGGCACCCCAGCCAGCGCATTGCCCCCATTGAAGAAACCCATCGCCATGGGGTGCGCGATCTGCTGCAAGAGAGCCTGAACCACGAACAAAAAGCCCTGGATATGTACAAGCAACTCCTGGGCGTGGTGGAAAATGCCAGCGTTTACCTAGAGGAGTTTGCCCGCACCAAGATTGGTCAAGAGGAACTCCACAACCTGGAAATCAAAAAGATGTTGCGAGACTTTAGCTAATGGTGACCCTGACCCGCCCCCCCCGACAACCGGATTCTCAACTCCGTCCCCAACGGCGGCCCGTCCGCACGGTGATGGCCTTAGCGGCCTTGCTGCTGGGCTTAACCCTGGTGGTGGGGCTGTCCCTCACCCAGGGTTCCGTGGCCATGACGGGTCCAGAACTGTGGGCCGCTCTCCTGCGCCAGGGTGAGGCCACCCACCAGGTGATT
>CAZWNR010000028.1:0-15536 GCA_964635665.1 uncultured bacterium
ACCCGTCCAACGCGAGGTAATTTCCGAAGCCGACGAATTGCAAATGAAGCCCATGCTTCAGCGGCTAGAAATGCCCGAAGACGACGAATTGCAAATGAAATCAGCAGCATCCCAGGGAATTATAGAAGGAGATGCCTCACCCGACTTAGAATCTGGAATTCAGCGGGCTAGAGGAAATGGACAAGCTCTAGCACCCCATTTACAACTCCAAATGGGCCAAGCCATGGGGGCCGATTTTAGCGGTGTGCGGGTACATGCCGATACTCAGTCTGACCAACTGAATCGTTCGATTCAAGCCAAAGCGTTTACCACGGGGCAAGACATTTTCTTTCGTCAGGGTGCCTATCAGCCCGAAAATCGCGGTGGCCAAGAACTCATTGCCCACGAATTAACCCATGTGGTGCAGCAGAATGGAGGGGCTCAGTTTGGCTCTGATCGTCCGATCCATCGTCAGGTTATTGCAATTCGGCAGACTTCCCCCGATGCCGTGGTTCAGCCTGCCAGGGGCAAGTTTGGCCGAATTCTGTCAGACTTAGCCTTTTTGCCCTTGCTAGGGGTTGGGGCCATTGGGGCAGAAGTGGCGGCCAGAATGACCTTTGGCTGGGAAAAAGATCGAAAAAAGATCCAAACCCCCACCAATCAGCTTGATCAACAGGGCAATAAATCCTATGTCGCCCAGGATATTTCCATTGCCGGAGGGGGCTTTGCGAGCAAATATGTTCTCAGAGGGCGTAGGTATGATCCTAAGCTTGCCTTTGCGGCCAATCCATCGGCGGGCAAAGCTGTGATTTTATTTTCAGGTAGTGGTGGCCCCAACGAAGACATGATGGAACCCGTAGCCGAGTTCTACTGTCGCCAGGGAGCCGTTGCTTTTGGCGTCAATTATCGGGGCTATGGCAACAGTCGTGATGTTGGTGTATTTGGCGGCGAAAGCACACCGCTTATGAGTGAGCAGGGCCTCTACGACGATGCTCGACGTATTTTCAACTATGTCAACCAAACGGCAGGGTTCGCCGCCGCTGATATTACCCTGCACGGGTTTTCGCTAGGGGGAGCAGTGGCGTCGCACCTGGCTAAAAAGTTAGCCAAACCTGGCCCCAACGGCCAACCCGGCGTACAGCTTGGCGGCCTAGTCCTCCATAGTTCTATCAAATCGGCCTACAAGGCGGCGCGGGACGAAGTGGGTCTCCCTGTCGCCGCGCAGATTGCTGGACTGGGATCTAAGGGCAGTGCTGGCAACTTTGATACGGAATCTCACTTGGAGCAACTCGCGGCCCGCGATCCTAATCTGCCCATTCACTTTATGAGCGGGAACTATAATGCTGGCGATCAGTTGGCCTTGAGCCATACCCAGCTTGAACAAACGGGACAGGGGACGTTTACCAATGTCAGTTCTCGCTCCGGGCAAGGTAGCCACCTAGACGACAACATAACCATGCCCCAACTGGTCGATTCCCAGGGCAATCCAAGGACTGACGGAAATGGTGCGCCCATGTATCCCCAGGCCGTGCCCTCCGGCCACCTGACTCCCAATATGAAGGATAACTTGGCTACCCTAGTGGCTCAGGGACGCGCACGCAATCCAAACGCCCTAACCAATGTACAGGCTAGGTGAAGTGCAGAAGCGGCGTCTCTCCGTCCTGTCGAAGTTGAGAATCATCCAGGCTAGGGCTGGCGGCAGATGCCGAAGACAGAGGTGAACCCGTGGAGGAAGGTGGTGTTGCCCACAGGGCCAATTTCGCCGCCGCAGAAGAACCCGCCTAAAGGCACGGGGCCGAGGTATTGCTGAAGCAGCCCAGAGTCGAAGTTAGGGCTTTGGTATAGACCTTCCCCCCGGCCCATGCAGGCAAACATCAGGGCTCCGGCGGGGGTAGTGGGTTGTTGGCGCTGGTAGTTGCCCAGCCAGTGGTCGAGGTCTTCGGCGGAGGTGCGGGCATCGCGCAGGTGAAACTGAATGCGCTGGCCGGGCCGCACTCGGTCGCCCACAGCAATGGCCCCCACCTTGGGATCGACCCCCAGCAGCGTCCGAATCAAAAAGTCGCCCTGGTTGAGGGTGAGCTTGAAGCTATCCTGGGCAATGCCGACAAAGAGAGAACTCTGGGCCAGTTGGCGATCCGCCTCGCTGAGG
The DNA here is from genome assembly GCA_964635665.1 of uncultured bacterium. Taxonomy (GTDB): domain Bacteria; phylum Cyanobacteriota; class Cyanobacteriia; order Phormidesmidales; family Phormidesmidaceae; genus Nodosilinea. Next base: position 2,129 of record CAZWNR010000028.1, read on the forward strand.
GTTTGAATCAAGCCTTGCAGCACCTCTAGGGGAGGACGTTCTTCGCCCTCCTGGTCTGGATCGTTAAGGCCGAGGACGATGTTCCGTTCTGCTTGGCTCACCTGGTAGGCAGGGCCGATGGGGCGACACCCCTGGGCCACAATGGCATCGAGGACGATGGCCCCGGAGAGCGCTACCCCCACTACCCCCTCACCGTGTAGGGTGGTGTTGCAGAACAGACCGCTGTGGCGGTTGAAGCCATCTACGCTGGCCAATCCACCCACCTTCACTGCCTGGGGATAGGCAAAATCTAGTCCCTGGAGTAGGTCGTTGATACTAGCGGAGAAGGGATCCGCCATCAAAATGAACTGGGGATTGGCGGTGGGGTCTACGCCAAGTAGGTCAGTCCAGGTGTTGGGCGGACTGTCTAGATCGGGTAGGTCGTCGCTAGACAGGTGGAAGGGCTGCACCGTCACCCCCGGTAAGCGAGCCACCGTGAGGCTGAGGGCAGGGGCCGACTCCACCTCCACGGCTTCATCGGCAGCCGTCATACCCACTACGCCGCCGCCGCTACAGCCCACGATCACGGGCATAGGCCACCGTTCTTGCAGCAGAGGCAGCAGGCGCGGAAATTCGCTGGTAAAGGCCGAGGAAATGAACACCAGCCCCAGATCCGGCGGAGCTTCAAAGTGATCTTTGAGGCAATCCACCACCTCCTGCACCGCCCCCTCTAGGGAAGCCCGCTGGGATAGGGCATTGGCCCACTGCATGGTCTGGGAAGATCCAGTCATGGTTGGTTGTCTCCTTAGCCGATGACGTTGGGTGGTCGCTAGGGCTGAATCTCATTATCGACTGGTAAGGTTCTGAAAAGGCGCGCTAACCAGGGCGGATAGCCCACCGCAGTCAGGTAGATCACCGAAATGGGCCGTTCTAGCGTGCAATACTATACTGGATTTTAAGGTTAGACCTCAAAGCATCGGCCAATATCCATCTCCCTCAACCCTTGGGAAAACCGGATAGACACCACAACGAGGTTCCCCTCATCTAGGTCTCCCCACAGCAAATCACGGTAAATCACGATAAAAGGAAAGCCATGAGCGACAATATCCAAGCCCGCATCCAGAGCGAAATTGAAAGCGCCCGGGCCGCCTGCGATGCCGGTAGTTCCCAAGAATGCGCCGCTGCCTGGGATGCGGTTGAAGAACTTCAGGCCGAGGCCTCGCACCAGCGGGAGGAGGGGCCGACCAAAAACTCCCTAGAAACCTACTGCGACAACAACCCTGACGCCGACGAGTGCCGCGTCTACGACAACTAGGGCTCACAGATAGACGCCAATGGTCGCCGAGGGGAATTAGAGCCTTCTCCTAACCCTCCCCTTGGGTGATAGTTTGATTGGCATTGCTGGATTAGAGTATGAACGACTTTCCGTAGATAGTTGGATCCTCGGCTAGATAGTCGTGTCATGATCCCGTTATTCAGCAATGCCACTCTATGCATCCCTGACTGCTGAACCCCAGATTTCTTACCCTCCAACCGATCATTCTCCTTCCCCATGCCCCTAACGGTTTACGGCATTCCCACCTGCACCACCTGCAAAAAAGCGCTTCAGTGGTTAGACCAGCAGCAGATTGCCTACGAGTTTGTCGATACCAAGCTTGCTCCCCCTAGCCGCGCCATGGTAGCCGATTGGGTCGCCACCCTAGGATCCAAGCCCCTGCGCAACACCTCAGGCCAAGTTTATCGATCCTTAGGAGACAACAAGCAAACCTGGACGGAGGAACAGTGGATTGACGCCTTTGCCGCCAACGCCATGCTGATCAAGCGCCCCCTCTTTGTTCTGGCAGGACAGGCGATTGCCGTCGGGTTTAAGCCCCAGTCCCCTGCTCTACAAGCCCTGCTCGCCCGTTAATCTCAGCCACTCTCAGCAACAATTTAAGTCACTACACCGCAGTAATATAACCAAAGGGGTGACGTTAGGGCCGGATCATCTAAGTCATTCACTGGATCCGTCTGCGTCCAAGGATAGACCTGGATGTGGCGGAAGCCAAAGGCAAGTTGCTGCACCTGGAAAACGGGATTGACGTAGTAGGTCTGAAGGGCAAAATTATGGGACTCATCCCGCAGAATGAGGTGATCGGCCCTGGTCAACTCCCCGATGTTAACGCCTCGGTTAAACCACCGCAGCAGGCCCCACATCACCAGATCGACGTAGGTGGTCAGGGGGTTAAGGCTAAGGTGCTGGCGATAGTCAAACGCCTGGGCTATGCCCCGCAGATTGTGGCTAGAGAAGACGAAATAAGCCCCTGGTTTGCCGACTCGATGGACTTCTCGCAAAATTTTTAGGCGGTCGGCGTGGGAAACGTAGTCGATGCCGTTAAAGCTGAACCAGATCAGGTCGAAGCTGTCGTCCGCAAAGGCTGACAGATCCCTGGCATCCATCACCGCCAAGCGAGCGCCCAAGTGACCAAAGCGGTGACGACAGACGTCGATCATCTCCGTCGAGTAGTCAATGCCCGTGTATTGGCCGACCTGGGGCAATAGATGCTGGGTGGTGCGCCCACCACCAATGCCCAGATCCAGCACCGCCATGGTGGGCAACTGATCCTTCAGCCGCGCCAAAATTCCCTGTTCGGCGGGCTGAAGCCGTTGCAGTTGCGCGTAGTAACGAACCAGGCTGGGCTTGGCGTAGGCGGTTTGGTTGCGATCAGCCATGGATGGGCTAGTTACGCACCAGCCACTTTTGGCCGTTGAGCCGTTGTAGGGTGTAGAGCACCATCAGATCGAGGGTGATTTTGCGCTCGTCGCCCATGAACTGCTCGATGGTGCTGGGCTGGCTACCGCTATCGGCTAGATAGAACAGCTTAGGACTGGTGATGCTGTCCTTCATAAAGGCAATGGTGAACTGGCGACTATCTCCAAGCCACTGGCCCTTCACCTGCCAATAGGCTTGGCCATCAGAGACCCCAAACACCGATAGGGGCTGCTGGGCAAAGCTGAGCTTAATGTCGGCCATGCCCTTGTCCTTGAGGGCAGCCTCCAGGGACGGCAGAAAATGCTGCTGCACAAACTCCGTGAAGGGCTTATCTTCGAGGGCGGGGGGCTTTTCCTTTTTGGGAGCCTTGGCGGCAGGGGCCGTTTGCGGGGTCTTTTCGTCAGCCATAGCGTGCAGTACTAAAATCGACAACCGGAAATCCGTAGCGACAGACCGCCCTGGCCCTGGCCCGAAGCAGAATAGCCGAGCCTGGAACTGAGGGCACTTCCATACTACGGGAAAGACCTCGCCAACAGAACGATTTCCCGATAGAAAAACCAGAACACACCATAGCCTGTTCTAATCAGGCCCCAGATGAACGGGCTGAGGCCCATGACGGGAAACCGCTGGGGGAGGCTACCGCCCTTTAGCCCTGGGGCGAAAGGTGCAGCATGTCCTTGCGCACGGTGGCGATGTCGTTGCTGTGGCCGTTGCCTTGGGTAATGCCCACCGCTTCGAGATCCGCTTCTACCATTAAGTGCACCAACTCCTCGAAGGTGACGCTGGGTTCCCAGCCGAGTTGTTGACGGGCTTTGGTGGAGTCGCCAATCAGCAGATCCACCTCGGCGGGGCGCAGGTAGCGGGGATCAAACTCCACATAATCGTGCCAGTCAAGGTTGACGTGGTTGAAGGCGATGTCGAGAAACTCGCGGATGGAGTGGGTTTCGTTGGTGGCGACCACATAGTCGTCGGGCTGGTCTTGCTGAAGCATCAGCCACATGGCCTTCACGTAGTCCTTGGCATAGCCCCAGTCGCGCTTCGAGTCTAAGTTACCCAGGTACAGCTTTTTCTGCTGACCCGCCACAATCCGGGCCACGGCACGGGTAATTTTGCGGGTGACAAAGGTTTCGCCCCGGCGCGGCGATTCGTGGTTAAACAAAATGCCGTTGCAGGCAAACAGATTGTAGGACTCGCGGTAGTTGATGGTTTGCCAGTGGGCGTAGACCTTGGCACAGGCGTAGGGGCTGCGGGGGTAGAAGGGGGTGGTTTCTGTTTGGGGAATTTCCTGCACCTTGCCGAACATTTCTGAGGATCCGGCCTGGTAGAACCGCACTTCAGAGTCCGTCCGTTGTTGGTAGTCGCGGATGGCTTCTAGCAGGCGCAGGGTGCCCATACCCACCGCATCGGCGGTATATTCTGGCGAATCGAAACTAACCCGAACGTGGGACTGCGCCCCTAGGTTATAGACCTCCTGGGGCTGTACCTGCTCTAGGATGCGGCGCAGCATGGTGCCATCCGTGAGGTCGCCATAGTGCAAAAACAGCCGGGCCTCTTCGTTGTGCGGGTCAACGTAGATGTGATCAATGCGGTCGGTGTTAAAGGTGGAGGTGCGGCGAATGATGCCGTGCACTTCGTAACCTTTCTCTAGCAGCAACTCGGCTAGATAGGATCCGTCTTGACCCGTAATGCCGGTAATCAATGCACGTTTGGGCTGGCTCATAATTTTCTCATTTCGTAACGTGAACGCTGGCGGGCCATCCGTGAACTAGGGCAGCCCGTGGGCTAGGATGGCCAAGCCAAGAATAGGTCGCGATGGGCGAGGTTTTACGTCAGCCCAAGACCAGATTAAGGGAAACCGTAGTGACTAGGATAGCGACTTAGGGCTTCCGAGAATGCGGTGGCCCAAAGCCAGATCCCTTCAGAAGCCGTCCAAAGATGGAAACCCAGGGAAGCGGCGGCGTCTCGCGAGTTGACACTGTTCTTAGTCTACCCACGGTTGTCTGGAGAATTGCCCTGGGGACGAGATGCCTTGGGAAACAGCAGGGAATTGAGGAGGGATGCAAGGCCAGGGATCTTCAAACCTTGGGAGCGAAGGTTTCCTCGGCTAGATAGCCCCGCGACAAAAAAGGCACCTCCATTACCTGGGCGGTGGCAGCGGCGGCGGTGACGGTCAGCCCTTGGCCCCCGGCCTTGGTGCGTAGATAGCCCAGCCCTAGGATGCCCGATTCCGTTTCTATGACGCTGGTGACCCACCCCACCTTATCTTCCCCTAGGTAAAGGGGCTCACCAGGATCCACCCGCTGGCTGAGGCGTAGTCCCCAAAGCTGCTGCTTCACCCCCCGATAGGTATTCAGGCGGGCGATAGTTTCCTGGCCAATGTAGCAGCCCTTATCAAAGGACAGGGTGTGCCACAGCCCCGCCTCCAGGGGGTTCACCTCCTCGGTAAGCTCAGCCCCTGGCACCGGACGCCCCTGCTGAATCCGCCACCGCTCCCACAGCGTTTCTCCAGCGGGGATAGCCCCCCCTTGGCCGCAGCGCTGCCACACCTCAGCGGCGGTTGCCATCAACCCAAATAGGGTATATCCAGGCCAGGCTAGGCCACTGCCCACAGCCACCCGCCATCCAGTTTCCCCTAGAGGACAATGCTGGCCGTAGGGGCTATTGGCATCTAGGCTGGCCCCCAGGGATTTCACCAGGGCATGGCTCTCTGGCCCAATCAGGGAAAACAGCCCCATCTGGCCAGTGTGGTTGGCCAACTTAACCTTATCCGCCGGGAAAATGTAGCGATCCATCCAGTCCAGCAGCCGCTGATCTTGACCGGGGGAGGTGACGATCCACAGGCTTTCCTCGGTGGCGTAGACCGTTGCCAAATCTAGGGTGCGGGCGGTGGAGGTAACAAACACCGTGTCGCAGCCCTGCCCCGGCTGGCACTGGGTTAAGGCGTTGGTGGTTTGGTTGTGGAGAAACCGCAGCCGATCCGCCCCGGTCATCTCCAGCAGGCCCCAATGGCTACGATCCACCAGCACTACCCCGGCGCTGACAGCGGCCAAGGCCGCCTCGTCATTGCCAAAGCTAAGCGGTGGCCCCTGGGGTGGGTCAAACATAGCGCCTTGGGTGGATTGGATCGCGTTTAGGGCTGAGGTCATGGCAGTGGGTAGAGAAACAGACAATGCTTAGAAAATATCAATGCGTTACGGGCAAGCTTGGTATTTAGGCTCCGGGGCCAGGCCAGCCGCTACTCCAGATCAAGGCCCAGATCCCGCAAACGAGCCTCCAGTGCTTCGGCCCGCCGTAGGGCGGCATCTCGCTCCTGCTGGGCGGCATCTCGCTCCTGCTGAATGATCGCATTCTCCTGCTCCAGGGCAACTCGCTCCTGATCTACTTCCTCGCGGTTGAGCAGTTTTGTCCCGGTTTCAGGGTCATAGAACCGCAGGGCACGGGGCAGGGGTGCCAATCCCAGGGCGGGGTAGGGATCGTGCAGTTGCAAATCCAGCCCTAGCACCTGGCTATGCAGGTAGGGAATGCCCTCGGGGGGGGTGATCAGGGGCAGGGGTTGATAGACACCCTCCACCAGCCGAGCCCCCTGTAATTGGGGCTTGAGGTAGTCGGCGGTGGGGTCGTACTGCATGTATTCTTCCACGCCCAGGCTGGCGTAGAGCTTGGGTTTCTCCTCTTGATCTTGGCGCTTGGTGGTGCGGGAGGTAATTTCTAGCACAAAGCTGGGTAGTTTGCCGCCCTCCTGCCAAGCCTTGTAGCTGCGGCGCTGGCGGTTACTCACGCCAAAAATCACAAACACATCCGGCGAAACCGATGCCCTGGGGTTGCCCTCTTCGTAGTAAAGGAACAAATTCCCAGAAACATAGATATTCTGTCGGCTTTTGAAGTACAGCCGCAGCACCTCAATGCAGTAAATCAGATAATCGCGAGTGGCGTCGCTTTCGGTCATGGGTTGGCCATCGGTTTCGGGATAGACGATGGGATCGGAGATCAATCTACTGGTCTCAGCCATGGGCCAAAAACCTCCCTAGGGTGGCGTATTCCCCATTGTAAGCCTTGCTAGGTTGCCCCAACCCTAGGCCACCCAGGCCAGCTGCTGCCGACTGAGGGCTACCGTAAATTCCTTATCCAACACCTGCCCTGCGGCGTCAATGCGGCGAATTATGGCGGTATAAGCCACATTGGGCTGAAACCAGTGGTGAATAATGTGGGTAAGCCATAGCTCGTTACCGCACAAACGAAAACAGCCGCCTACGTCATCTAACAGCACGTAGGTATAGGGCGATCCGGTACGGTGGTTGTGCTCGGGGAAAATGCCCACCCGCTGCAACAGGGCCGCTAGCATCGGTGGGCTCTGGGACGTTTGCCCAGCCTTGGCCGATACTTCCCCCTTTGCCGCTACCCCTTGGGCTAACCTCCCTTGCAACCGGGCTTCTAGCTGATGTCGGTCGTAGGGTTGCAGCAGGTCGTAGACAAAGTCGGGCAGATGGGTGGCATCAGCAATGGGTAGGATGGCGTGGTGAGTCGAAACCGGGGTAGACGAGATGGGGGCGGGGGTGGGCGAGGGGGCGAGATCTGAAACGGCGGGAGGGGAGGAGGTAGGATTTACAGGATAAATCGGCTGAGGCGTGTGAATAGGCTGGAGGGGAGCACTCACGAACGATTGCCGAGGACGCAAAGCCGCGTCGGGACGAAAGCCCAGATGCATGACTAAACCGGCCAGACCAAAGCCCAACACAGCCATCCCAAGCATTTGGGTCGGGGAACCCTCTGGGAGAACGGCCATGGGGTGCAAAGTGAGATAGCTAGACAGGGTGTGCGCTAAGGCTGGAAACGTCGATGCCAGATTTTGGGTTGCCAGGGGGGGCCGAGATACCGCAGGGGGCGACCCAGGCACCAAATATCGCCAGGTCATGGTTCCCACCACGCCATCAACCGTAAGGTAAGAGGCCCGCTGAAACCGTCGCACGGCCTGCTCTGTTTGGGAACCAAAGGAGCCATCCAGGGGGCCAGGGGCATAGCCCAAGCGCTGAAGTCGAGCCTGGAGAACCCACACTGCATTCCCCCGGCTACCCTGTCGTAGAACCAAGGCTTGAGTCGATTCGGTGGGAACTGCCAGGTCAATGGGCTGCCCAGGCTCTACGGAGCTAGGGGGTAAGGCTGCCAAGGAATAGTGTTGACCCGGAGCCCATCGGGGGAGATCCGCCGCCACCGACAAACCGTTAACAAGCCCATGGGGTCGATGCGGAAGGGATGCCGCTTGGGCCGATGGCAAAGTGGCAAGCCTCTCAGAACTTGGAAGAGAAGACACAGGTTTGGGCAACTCTGGGGCCAGCCAGCCAATGGGGTAGAACATAGTTGCAATGGAGATCACCTGAAACGGGCGCACAGAGGCACCGAATCCACACAACGGGACTCTGCTCCTATTTTTCGGAAGCCAAACGCCATAACCGGACAGTTTGAATAACCGCAGGGGCTGAGCTAGACCGCAGACCAATCGTCCATGGCGCTAGCGCGATACCCTTAAGGATAAAACTCTAATTTTGGAGCCAATCCGAGTTAGACACCTCCGATCCCCAACCCGCCAAACCCTAGGGGCAAGGTCTCCTAACCCGTTTGAACCCTTGCGCCTAGGGTCACGCTACAGCCGATCCGCCACCGACTGGCCATGGGAGGGCAGGCCCTCGGCTTCGGTCAGCACAGCAATGGCCTCCGAAACCTCCTGAAGGGCCTTGGGGGTGTACTGAATCAGGCTGGAATGCTTCATAAAGGTCTCGGTAGACAGGGGCGAAGCATAGCGGGCCGCGCCAGAGGTGGGCAGGGTGTGGTTCGGCCCCGCCAGGTAGTCGCCAATGGCTTCAGGGGTGGAATGGCCCAGGAAAATAGCCCCCGCATGGCGAATGTGATCCAGCAACGCCCAGGGATCTTCCACCTCAAGCTGCAAATGCTCTGGGGCAAACTGGTTAGAGAGATCCGCCGCCTGTTCTAGGGTTTCCACCACCACGGCAAGGCCATAGTTAGCAATGGATTTTTCGGTCAGGGTTTGGCGGGGATGATCCGCCAGTTGACGAGCCACCGATGCCGCTACCGCCTCTGCTAGGGGGGCACTGGTGGTAATTAAGATCGAAGCCGCCAGGGGGTCGTGTTCCGCCTGGGCCAGCATATCCGTGGCCACATGGTCGGCATGGGCGCTGCCGTCGGCAATCACCAGCACCTCCGAAGGCCCCGCTAGGGAGTCAATCCCAACGGTGCCAAAGACCAATTTTTTGGCGAGGGTAACGTAGATATTACCGGGGCCAGTGATCACATCCACAGATGGAATGCTTTCGGTACCGTAGGCCAGCGCACCAATCGCCTGGGCACCTCCAATTCGATAAATCTCGGAAATCCCCGCCTCTTGAGCGGCTACCAGCACCGCCGGGGTAATCGCCTTATCAGGACCAGGGGGCGTCACCATGACAATCCTTGAAACCCCTGCCACCTTGGCCGGAATCGCGTTCATCAAAACAGTACTAGGATAGGCTGCCCGCCCACCGGGGATATAAATCCCAGCCCGATCCACCGGCGTGTAGCGCTTACCCAGAACAACGCCATTGTCTTCAAATTGTACCCAGCTTTTTGGTAACCGCTGGCGATGGAAGGCTTCAACATTGCGGCAGGCTACCCGCAGGGCATCCAGCAGGGGCTTGTTCACCTGTTGATAGGCAGCGTCTAATTCTGCCCCGGTTACCCGTAAATCCTCTGGAGCTAGGGAAACTCGGTCAAAATCGTGGGTATATTGCACAAGGGCCTGATCACCCTGGCGCTTGACCGCATGTAAAATCTCACGAACGGTCGCCTCCTTGTGAACGACCTGGTCGTCGTGGGTGCGAGCACAGATACGCTGTAGCTCGGCCCGAGCCTCAGTGAGCTGATGAGTGATGCGCAGCATTACGGCGGAGTGGTTCGGATAGATTCGGCAGAAAACGCTAACCAGTGGCCTAAGCCGCCTAGCGGCCCTTGTATAATGACCCTAGGTTGAGAGTCGTGTTCTATACAGGATAGTCGATTTCTAGGCGAACTTGGGGCCGCCCCCATCCCTCTACCTCTCTTTTCTAACCTCCTTCTTCGCCTAGGTTTAGAAATCCTTCATAATTTCCACGCTAAATAGCGACATCTGGTGCTAAGATGTTATATCCAGATCAAGTGTAATTCTTGTTAAGCTAGGGCATACTGTGGCAAACATTAAGTCTGCGCTCAAGCGCATTGAAGTTGCCGAGCGGAATCGGCTCCGTAATCGTTCTTACAAATCGGCGGTTAAAACACTCAGCAAAACCTATTTGGCGGCGGCTGAAGCTTACCAGTCCGACCCCTCTCCAGCTAACCTGGCAGATGCCCAGGCTAAGCTGGCGGCGGCTTACAGCAAAATCGATAAGGCTGTTAAGCGTGGTGTGTTGCACCCCAATACCGGGGCACGCAAAAAGTCTACCCTAGCCCATGCCATCAAAGCTAAGGATGCCCAAGGGGTTGAGGCAGACTCCTAGAAGCGGTTTGGGTTAAACATTGCCCCTGTTTTCTACGTTGCTGCCGCACCCACTATGCCGTTGGTTGACACCCACGTACACCTCAACTTCGATACATTTGCTGAGGATCTAGACGTTCTAGCTCGGGCCTGGCGAGAGGCTGGGGTTGTGCGTATGGTGCATTCCTGCGTCGAACCTGGGGACTTTGCTGCGATGCAGGCCATCGCCGATCGGTTTCCAGAGGTGTCGCTAGCGGTGGGGCTTCACCCCCTAGATGTCCATCAGTGGGGGGACTCCCTAGCTATGGAGATTGCCCAGTTGGCCCAGGCCGATCGGCGGGTAGTCGCCATTGGGGAAACCGGACTTGACTTCTTCAAGGCCGATAACGCTGACCTTCAGCGCCAAGCCTTTTGGGAACACTTGAGCCTGGCTTCTCGGCTGTCTCTTCCGGTCATCATTCACTGTCGGGATGCGGCCCAGGCAACGGCCCAGCTGATTGAGGAGTTTCAGCGAACGGTGGGGCCTGTGGGTGGCGTGATGCACTGCTGGGCCGGAACGCCAGAGGAAACCCAATGGTTTCTAGACCTGGGGTTTTACATCAGTTTCAGCGGTATTGTCACCTTTAAGAACGCGCACCAGGTTAAGGCCTCGGCCCAAATTGTTCCGGAGAATCGGTTGTTGGTCGAAACTGACTGTCCTTTCCTCTCCCCTGAACCCATGCGTAAGGAGCGGCGCAATCAACCGGCCTTTGTCCGCCATGTGGCCCACTACCTGGCGGATCTTCGCTGTGTGGATTTTCAGACCTTGGCTGAGGTCACCACACGCAATGCCTGGACGCTCTTCCAGTGGCGTGATCCTATCCCCCCCGCTGATCCCTGGACATCCATAACTCCCTGGACACCCACAGCGGCGGGGTAACAACATCCTAAGGGATTCCTATGGGTTGCTATCTGTCTAGGGGTTCACTATTTTAAGGTTTTTCTGTGCTGAGGTTAGCTATCTATCCTGCCCCTACTATGACCGCTTTACCGATTATTCTGCGCACCGCCATCGGTTAGTCATCGCGCTGACTAACTGACATTTTTGTTTGGATGATTTCGTCTAAATCAATGGCCACCCAGGCCAGGGCCTGACTCGCTTTAGGAAACCCATGACTGAACCTATCACCTACACCACGCCCAACTTCGTTCTACCCGACCTTGTGGAGATCCAGCGTTCTAGTTTCCGCTGGTTCCTAGAGGAAGGGCTGATCGAGGAGCTTGAAAGTTTCTCCCCGATTACCGACTACACCGGCAAGCTAGAACTGCACTTCTTGGGTAAGCAGTACAAGCTCAAAAGCCCAAAGTACGACGTGGATGAGGCCAAGCGGCGGGATGCCACCTACTCGGTGCAGATGTATGTGCCCACTCGGTTGATCAACAAAGAAACCGGGGAAATTAAGGAACAGGAAGTGTTCATCGGCGATCTGCCGTTAATGACCGACCGGGGTACCTTCATTATCAACGGGGCCGAGCGGGTGATCGTCAACCAGATTGTCCGTAGTCCTGGGGTGTACTACAAGTCGGAAACCGATAAAAATGGTCGCCGTACTTACAATGCCAACCTGATCCCCAACCGGGGCGCTTGGCTGAAGTTTGAGACCGACAAAAACGACCTGGTGTGGGTACGCATTGACAAAACCCGTAAGCTGTCGGCCCAGGTGTTGCTGAAGGCCCTGGGGCTGAGCGACAACGAAATTTTTGATTCGCTGCGGAACCCGGAATATTTCCAGAAAACCATCGAAAAAGAGGGGCAGTTCAGTGAAGAGGAAGCCCTGCTAGAACTGTACCGCAAGCTGCGTCCCGGTGAGCCGCCCACGGTGGCCGGGGGTGAACAGTTGCTGTACTCCCGCTTCCACGATCCCAAGCGCTACGACCTGGGTCGGGTAGGCCGCTACAAGCTGAACCGTAAGCTGCGGCTGAACGTGCCCGATACAACTCGGGTGCTGACCCCGACAGACATCCTCACCGCCATCGACTATTTGATTAACCTGGAATTCGACATCGGCAGCATCGACGACATCGATCACCTGGGCAACCGTCGGGTGCGATCCGTGGGCGAACTGCTACAAAACCAGGTGCGAGTTGGCCTCAACCGTTTAGAGCGAATTATTCGGGAACGGATGACCGTTTCCGATGCCGATTCCCTCACCCCGGCTTCCCTGGTGAACCCCAAGCCCCTGGTGGCGGCAATTAAAGAGTTCTTTGGCTCCAGCCAGCTCTCCCAGTTTATGGATCAAACCAACCCCCTGGCGGAGTTGACCCACAAGCGCCGGATTAGCGCCCTTGGCCCTGGTGGTCTGACACGGGAACGGGCAGGCTTTGCGGTGCGTGACATTCACCCCTCCCACTACGGCCGCATCTGCCCCATTGAAACGCCGGAAGGCCCCAACGCCGGTCTGATTGGCTCCCTGGCAACCCACGCCCGCGTCAACGACTTCGGTTTCATCGAAACCCCCTTCTTTAGGGCAGAAAATGGTCGGGTACGAAAGGACATTTCGCCCGTCTACATGACCGCCGACGAAGAGGACGATCTGCGGGTGGCCCCGGGCGATATTGCCACCGATGAAGAGGGCTATATCATTGGCGATACGGTGCCCGTGCGCTATCGGCAAGACTTTACCACCACCGCTTCTACGGAAGTAGACTATGTGGCCGTATCTCCGGTGCAGATTATCTCGGTGGCTACGTCGCTGATTCCCTTCCTGGAGCACGATGACGCTAACCGCGCCCTGATGGGTTCCAACATGCAGCGTCAGGCGGTGCCCCTGTTGCAGCCGGAGCGTCCCCTGGTGGGTACGGGCCTGGAAGCCCAGGCCGCCCGCGACTCGGGTATGGTGATCATCAGCCGCACCGATGGCGAGGTGGTCTACCTGGATGCGGATTTGATCAAGGTCAAGGATCCCGAAGGCAATATCCACGCCTACGAGCTGCAAAAGTACCAGCGCTCTAACCAAGACACCTGCTTGAACCAGCGTCCCATTGTATTTCCTGGGGAGAAGGTGCAGTCGGGACAGGTGCTGGCCGATGGCTCTGCCACCGAGGGCGGTGAGTTGGCCCTGGGGCAAAACATCCTGGTGGCCTACATGCCCTGGGAAGGCTACAACTACGAGGACGCCATCCTGATCAGCGAGCGGATG
>CAZWNR010000029.1:0-15376 GCA_964635665.1 uncultured bacterium
CAACCAACCAACCGTAGAACGCAGACATAACCGCATGAAAAGGCCGATGAACTACCCGAAAGAACCCTTAGAAAAAATCTAGGGATACAAAAAAGGGAGAGCCTTGGCCCTCCCTAAAATCATGACTCCTAGTGCTAGTGGTCGCCGCCGGAGACTCTCCCTGGCCAAGACGCCTTCGCAGTTCCTGATGCCGTTTGCGAAGCTGTCGTTGACGGGCATGGCCGCCTCGTCCCTTATCGTTACGACCTGGGCGACGGGGCGATTCCCATCGCTTCAACTGTTGTGCCATCGTATCCTCCTCCATTCCGCCAAGAACTCACTGCCCACAGCGGTTAACGTTGCCTCTACGCTAACGAGTCCAATCGTCGTTCGTCAAGGTGGGGTTTGGGACTGCATTCTCACCTCGACACCGCCATAAAAAAGCCTCCCACGGTACCGTGGGAGGCTTCTAAACCTTCGAGAGCAAGGCTTACCGCTAAGCCTACTTCACAGACACCTTAGCGCCAGCTTCCTCAAGCTCTTTCTTAGCGGCTTCAGCGTCGTCCTTGGTCACGCCTTCCTTCACAGCCTTAGGAGCGGCTTCCACCAGTTCCTTGGCTTCCTTCAGACCCAGGCCAGTCAGACCGCGCACCACTTTCAGAATGGCGATCTTTTTGTCGGCGGGCACATCTTCGAGGACGACATCGAATTCAGTCTTCTCTTCTTCAGGCTCAGCCGCAGCGGCACCGCCACCGCCCATCATCATGCCGGGGGCCATCATCATCATGCCGCCGCCAGCGGAGGCAGAGGCATCCACGCCAAAGGCATCTTCAATTTGCTTGACTAGCTCAGAAGCCTCCAGCAGAGACAGAGACTTTAGCTGTTCGAGAATTTCATCGGTTTTAGCAGACATGGGTAACGCTTAACTCCTGTGTACAATAACAAACCTGTTTTCCAACGTTGCTTGGCTGACGGCTACTAAGCCGCGTCTTGGCCCTGCTCGGATACCGCCTTGATGGCACGGGACAGCGAAGCCGGAACTTCGTTGATACCCACCGCCAGCTTGGTCGGCACCGCCTTGATACCCACCGCCACACGGGTTGGCATGGCTTTGATGGCACCCGCCAAACGGGCCATCAGTTCTTCCTTCGTCGGCAGTTCGGTGATCGCCTTGACCTGATCCTCGGTCAACGCTTGGCCTTCCATTACCCCACCCCGTAGGGTGGTTTTCTTGGATTCCTTCTGGAACGCTTGGTATTCCTTGATCGCGCCACTCAAATCTTCCTTCACCAGCACAAAGGCTGAAGAATCCTTGAGAAACTCGGTCATCGGCTCCCAATTGCTGTCCCCCTCCACGGCAATCCGCATCAGGGTATTTTTGGTAACCTTACACACCGCACCCTTGGGCCGCAGGCGATTTCGCAGATTGGTAATCTCAGCAACACTAAGCTCTTTGTAATCAATCACAAAGGCCAATTGAGCTTCCTTCAGCAGTTCCTGAAGTTCGCCCACAATCTCCTTCTTATTCGCTAGGGTTCTCCCCATATCAATCTCACCTCCTTTATAGCGGGGATAGAAAACGTGATCTTCACAGACAGATCACCGATTACATCCCAAAACAAAACCCCGACCAAAGTGCCGGGGTAGACCAACGATTACCGCTTTCCAGAATCCTCTGGAAATGTCCATCGCTACGTCAACCTCGGCAGGATTTATGCAGGAAAAGTCGTGCACCTGCTGTCTACGGTCGTCTATGCAGTTTTGAGAAATTAGTGGTAATCGTTGCTCCTTCGTGAAAGCTTAAAACTCTGGCACAGCGCCTAGGCCGCCTCGGGCAGTTTATAGTCCCGCAGGGCATTAACATCCAATCGAATAGATGGCCCCATAGTGGACGCAATGGCCACCGTGCGCCAATAACGGCCCTTGGCTCCAGAGGGACGGTTCCGATCAATGCACTCCTGAAGCGCCTTGAGGTTAACCAGAAGGTCTTCGGCGTTAAAATCGGCCTTTCCAAACATAACATGGACAATCCCGGTTTTGTCAGCCCGGAATTCCAACTTACCCGCTTTAAATTCAGAAATGGCCTGGGGCAGGTCAAAGGTCACGGTACCACCCTTGGGAGAAGGCATCAAACCACGGGGGCCCAGTTGACGACCGAGCTTGGCCACCTGGGGCATAACGTCGGGGGTCGCAATCAGGATGTCAAAATCCATCATGCCCTTCTGAATCTCGTCAATCAGATCCTCGGACCCCACCACGTCTGCTCCAGCAGCGGTGGCCTCTGCCACTTTCTCGCCCTTAGCAATAACAGCCACACGAATGGTTTGGCCAGTTCCCTTGGGTAGAATCACCGTCGTCCGCAGTTGTTGATCGGTGTACTTCGGATCGATCCCTAGGCGGATATGAGCCTCCACGGATTCAGTAAATTTAGCCGTCGCGGTTTCCTTCAGTAGCTCTAGCGCTTCTACGGGTTCGTAAAGGCGATCTTCAACCTTGGCGCGAGCATCTCTCAAACGCTTTGACACTTTAGCAGACATGGTTTACTCCTTGGGGTACCAGCGAAGGGTTACTTCTCCCCCGTAATAAATGACTAAATGGTTCGCAAAAATCGGGTTCGCAAAAATTGGCAAGAAAGCTAAAATCCCACGGATGCTCAGGCAAACCTTAGGTACATCCTAAGCTAGTCCATCATATGCTTCCATAACAGGCTTAGGTTAGCCCTAGTCAGCAACGGTAACACCCATGTTGCGGGCGGTGCCTTCCACAATTCTCATGGCCGCTTCAACGTCGTTGGCGTTGAGGTCGGGCAGTTTGGTCTCAGCAATTTCCCGCAGTTGGGCACGGCTGATAGACCCCACCTTCTTCGTCCGAGGCTCACCAGAACCTCTTTCAATACCAGCAGCCTTCTTGATCAACACCGAAGCGGGGGGCGTTTTAAGAATAAAGGTGAAGCTCCGATCTTCAAAGACCGAAATTTCTACGGGCACCACGAGGCCCACTTTATCCTGGGTTCTGGCGTTGTACTCTTTGCAGAACGCCATAATATTCACCCCATGCTGACCCAGGGCAGGGCCAATCGGGGGAGCAGGGTTAGCCTTGCCAGCCGGGATGGCTAGCTTAATCAACGCAACAACTTTTTTGGCCATCGATTAACTCTCTTTTTCCACTTGATTAAACTCCAGTTCTACCGGAGTATCGCGCCCAAAAATAGACAGCAATGCTTTTAGTTTGCTCCGTTCTGGGCTGACTTCCACCACCTCACCCTCAAAGTCCTTAAAGGGACCAGAGAGAACGGTAATTTTGTCTCCAGGAGCCATGTCAATCTTGACGATGGGCTTCTGCTCTTCGGTGCGTTTGAAGATGCGCTTGACTTCTCCCTCGCTGAGGGGCATTGGCTTAACGTGCCCCCGCCCTCTCCCGTAGGCTCGTCGTTGCTCAGCCCCTACAAAGTTGATGACGTGGGGGGTGTTTTTTACGACTAACCAAGCATCCTCCGGCACCTTCCATTCCTTCAACAGGTCATCCCACTTTTGGCGAATCTGCAACAGGACATAGCCAGGAAAAACCTTCTCTTCGGCATTCTGATGGCTACCGTCTTTCTTAACTTTGCGGATCGGCGTTTGAGGAATCTCGATCTTGAGAATATGATCGGCTCCCTCAAGGGTTTGACGACGCTGCTCCAGGTTGGTTTTTACCTTTTTTTCACAGCCAGAAGCGACCTGGACGGCATACCACCGAGCTCGATGACGCGATTGGCGGGAACTGTCCCCGTCAATCGCTCCCGTGTCCGTGTCACGAGTAATCTCTTCGTCTTCGTCAACGTCGAAGGAAGAGAGATCATCGTTCAAGTCGTCTGAGGTCAAGGTCATCAAAACACCTGCTGTGAAACCCATCTAAAGAGTTGATCGACTAAATAAATGAGGGTGGCAGAGAGGCTAACCATGAGGATCACCGCCGCTGACTCGCTGATCAACTGCTGACGACTAGGCCAAACGACCTTGCCTAGTTCCTCCTTTGTGCCTTTAAAAAACTCACCCAAGCTGAAGCCGCTTTCAGCCTCAGCAGCCACTGTTCCTTTTCGGCCTGATTCAACTGCCGCGTCTTTTTTTGCCACTGGCACTAGCTCCTTCTGGACATTCAGCCAGATCTAGGACACCATCCGGTGCTAAGAACCAAATCAATTAACGGCGTAGAGTGGATTCAGTAGAAGTGCCCGTAGGACTAGCTCCAGAGGCGTCTGAAGACCAGGCTATTGGGCACTCACTATCTGCGCTACTCAGCGCGCCCTGGAGGACTCGAACCCCCGACATCGGGTTTTGGAGACCCGCGTTCTACCAACTGAACTAAGGACGCATGGGGCCGCCAATCACTGGCCCAAGGCTGGATGGCAGTTCTATATCCAGCTTACTTGATTGGGCGGTCAAATCGCTGCTTGAGGCGGGTCGCTTTACCGACGCGGTCACGCAGATAGTACAGCTTAGCACGACGAGCCTTACCGCGACGCAAGACCTTAATATCGGCCAGCTTAGGAGCATGGAGCAGGAACACCCGCTCTACACCAACACCCTGGAAGACTTTACGAACCGTGATGGAACGATTGATACCGCCATTGCGCATAGCAATTACGGTGCCCTCGTAGGGCTGAATCCGCTCCTTGCCACCTTCCTGAATACGGACGCCGACGCGAACGGTGTCGCCGACGTAGATCTCAGGCAGGTCTGTCTTTAGCTGCTCCGCTTCAATTGAGCGGATGATTTCCTCTGCGTTCATAGGGCCTGCGAATGTGCACGGTCTATGATTATAGACCATGGATAGTCGCTGTGGCTACTAGCAATGACCGATTCTAGGAATTTTTGTGGCGTTCAACATCCTGCTTCAGGCGTCACCACTCAGCGATGACGAGCATTCCTCTGCCTAGGAAGCCTCTCCCTTCAGGGCTTCGATGGCTTGGCGGATGTCAGCCAGTTCTTGGGTCAGGGCAGCAAGGTCACTCTGGACGGTGGGATCGGCAACGGGAGCCGCCACGGTATCGACGGTGGGCGGGTGAGCAGAGCCCTCGGAAAAGGGACTGGGCAGTTGGCTCAGCAGGGCATCGACAAATTGACGGGCTTCCCGTTCGGTCACTTCGCCCTTCGATTCCAGGGTTTCAGTCAGGCGGCTCACATCACTGCCAAGGTCTGAAAACCGCTGACTGGAAGACTGGGGATCTTGGATGGCCTCCAGCAGGGTGGCCGTTGCACCGAGGGTAACGCGGAAGCCTTTTTGTAGCGTAGTGGCTACGGTGTCGGGGGTCATAGGGTTGTCCTCGCTATATCGCTGGATTAAACAGAAGCAGGCCAGGGACTGGAAGTGGCTGATGGGCCCAAGATAGCAGACCGAGCTCGTCTGGGATGGTACTGGGTGGACAGCCCGGCTGGGAATGCCATGATTCTAGCCCGATGGCAACCATCGCCAAGACGGTAATCCTGATTGTAATCAGTGGGCTTGGTCAAGGTAGGTGGTGAGGTCGTCATAGAGCTGGGACAACCCGGTTTCGGTGGTAATCCGCAAGCGGTCATCTCGCAGGGTGATCAATACCCGAGCGGCAAAGGGGCTAGCCCAGAGATTGGGGTTGCAAAAGACTTCTAGGAAGACGTCGCCGCTGTGGCGGTGTTCCATGGCTGAGATCGGAGTACGGCGAGGGGTGGCGGCGGCACTGGCGGCTTTCATCTGGGTGATGAGGCTATCGAGATCGGTCTTCAGGGCTTGGGCGGCTAGGACGGAGAAACTGAACTGCAGGGATCCATCGGCAAGATTCAGGGTGATGGCCTGGGACATGGGGTACGAGCGGGGAAAGAACGCTGTCATTCTGGCATCTTCCCTGGCCATTGCGAAAATCCGGAACGAATTGGATAGGCCCAGAGGGGGAGGCCCAAACGACATGGGGGTGTCCGGTATTCCTAGATACGGAATGTCGCGAAAGGTAACGAATTATTAAGAAAGGGATGGAAGAAATCCCCACAGACAGGGGTGCAGGGTCTCGAATTCCGAAGAAATTCCTAAAGCTAGGTTGATTTCTGAGTTGTGCTCTCTACAGTGATAAGCAATCGATGTTCTGCGTTGGCTTAGGCATGGATAAGGCGGTGAAACGGAGGACTAGATTCTGCTCAACGGGCAGTTTCAGCGATTGATGCGGTTACTCTCACGTCTATGAAGCAAATCTTAAGGGAATCCCATCTTAAGACCGCTATTTTGACCCCTGATCATCAGTCCTTTAGGTTAAGTTTCCTCATTTAAGACAAGTCTGTTCAGATCAATATCGAAAAATGCCATGGCAACCAACCTTTCTTCCCTTTCCTCCGTTCCGGGAGTGCATGGCCACTTTCCTGGCTGGCGACGGGCTACCTCGGCAGAGCCGATCGATCGAATTCGGCGGCTGGTGTGGAAAATTGCCCTAGCCACCCTAGCGTTGATGGCGGTGGGTAGCGCGACCAGAGTGATGAATGCGGGCTTGGCCTGTCCCGATTGGCCCCTGTGCTATGGCCAACTGGTGCCCCACAGCCAGATGAACCTTCAGGTGTTTTTGGAATGGTTCCATCGGCTGGATGCGGCCCTGATCGGCCTCAGTACGCTGTGGCTGGTGGTCCTTAGTGGGTGGTATCGGCGACAGGTGCCGGGATGGTTGCCCTGGGCAACGGTGGCTGCCCTGGCTCTGATTGGCTTTCAGGGCGTTCTAGGGGGGCTGACGGTGACTCAACTCCTGCGGTTTGATATTGTGACCGCTCACCTCGGTACAGCTCTCCTATTTTTTAGCACCATGCTGATCATCGGCACCAGCTTGCTGCCCTGCATCCCCATGGGAACCGTAGGACGGCTGCCCTGGCTGGGCTTGGGAGCTACGGTGCTGGTCTATGGTCAGTGCTTGCTAGGGGGGCTGGTGGGGTCTCGCTGGGCGGCACACCAGTGCTTCGGATTGGGAGAACTCTGCCAGGTGATGAATAGCCATCTGATTGGCATTCTACCCGCCACCCTGTCTGTTTTGGCCCTCACCCAGGCGGTATGGCGCACTCCAGCCCTCAGCTATTCCCTGCGTCAGTTGGGGAATTTGGCCAGTGTGCTGCTGGCATTTCAGCTGGTCATGGGCATTGCCACCTTTCGCCTGCACCTTCAGGTTGAACCCTTGACCGTCATTCACCACACCCTCGGCGCTGCTCTAGTGGGCACGCTAGTCTGCTTCACCACCCTGGCCCTGCGAGAACAGTTTGCGGCCAAGGCGGCGACCTCGGATAACCCCGTCCTCCAGCCCTAGGCCGATCCCCACTCGTTGCCGTGCCTAGGCTCGTCACTAGGTTCAGGGAGAATCCAAGAACGACGGCGATGGGGGTTGTCGGCAATTCAATAAGTAGCAATTCGTTCGTAGCGACTTCATCCTCGACCAGATCCACTCCTTCGGAAGGATTTCCTCTGCATGAATCAAACCACCACTTGGAACGAGGCCACCCGGCACCACGATTCCATCGGATCTGTTATCCGCAGTTATGTGCAGCTCACCAAGCCTCGAATCATTCCCCTATTGCTGATCGAAACGGCGGCGGCAATGTGGGTGGCAGGTCACGGCGAAGTGAATCCCTGGCTGGCGCTAGTGACGCTGCTGAGCGGTACTTTGGCGGCGGCTTCCGCCCAGACCATTAACTGCGTCTACGACCGAGACATTGACTTTGACATGGAGCGCACCCGCCACCGCCCCATCCCTTCCGGTCGGATTCAGGTACGGGACGCCCTGGTATTCGCGGTCATCCTAGCGGCCCTGTCCTTTGGCCTCCAGGCCTGGGTCGCGAACCTGCTCAGTGCCTTTTTGGCCATGGCGGGAATTGCCATTTACGTGGGGGTCTACACCACCTGGCTGAAGCGGTCTTCGCCCCAAAATATCGTAATTGGTGGAGCCGCTGGAGCCATTCCCCCCCTAGTGGGCTGGGCCGCTGTCACCGGGGAACTCAGCCTGGCCGCCTGGTTGTTCTTCTTTATTGTGTTTATCTGGACACCGCCCCACTTCTGGGGATTGGCAATGCTGATCCAAGACGACTACGCCAAGGTGAACGTGCCAATGATGCCCGTGATTGTGGGCGACGAGGCCACCGCCCGCCAAATTTGGTACTACACCCTAATCCTGGTGCCCCTCACCCTGATGATGAGCTACCCCCTGGGGGCAACGGGGGCGGTCTATGCCGTGGTGGCCCTAGGGCTGGGGGCGAAGTTTATCCAAAAGTCATGGGCTTTGCTGAAGAATCCTAGCGACCGAGACCTAGCCAAGGGGCTGTTTAAGTATTCCATCCTCTACATGATGATGCTCTCGGCGGGGATGGTGGTGGATAGCTGGCCTATCACCCAAAGCTGGACAGCTCAGCTATCAGGACAATTAACGGGCCAATTTGCAACCTTGATGGGACTGCTTTCCTAGC
Source organism: uncultured bacterium (assembly GCA_964635665.1). Lineage (GTDB taxonomy): Bacteria > Cyanobacteriota > Cyanobacteriia > Phormidesmidales > Phormidesmidaceae > Nodosilinea. The sequence continues at coordinate 8,418 of CAZWNR010000029.1, forward strand.
CCACTATCTCGACGAAACGGAGCCATGCAACCGCAGGATGGCGACCGTGGCGTATTGGCTCCGACGACTGTAGTAGCTGGCAATGATAAACAGGGGAATCCCTGCCTGTGGTTGGCGAGTTCTGTACAATGGGCTTACAGTTATCAACGGATTGTTACAACCGATCCGTGATGACAAACGGCCTAGGGCCAGTACGCTTGATCACACGGATGTTTCTGGGGCTAGATAGGCAACATGGATGCCGCTGTTACCATTGAAAACCTGAAAAAATCCTACGGCTCCGTGCAGGCGGTGCGGGGGGTATCTCTATCCATTCAGCCAGGGGAAATCTTTGGTCTCTTGGGGCCAAATGGGGCGGGTAAAACGACGACGATTCGATGCCTCTGCACCCTCACCACCCCCGACGCAGGACGCCTGGAGGTGATGGGGATTCCGGTGGTAGAGCAACCCCGGCGGGTGCGTCAGCGGCTCGGCTATATTGCCCAGGAAATTGCCCTAGATAAGGTCTTGACCGGGCGAGAACTGCTGCAACTGCAAGCGGATTTGTACCACATGCCCAAGGCCATTGCCCGCCAACGCATTGACCAAATGATTGCCCTGCTGGAGCTTGGGGACTGGGCCGACCGCAAGACGGGCACCTATTCCGGCGGTTTGCGCAAGCGGTTGGATTTGGCCCTCGGGCTGCTGCATCAGCCCGATGTGTTGGTGTTGGATGAACCCACCGTGGGTCTAGACATTGAAACCCGCTCGGCAGTATGGGACTTTCTACGCCAATTGCGGGCTGCAGGCACCACGGTGCTGATCACCAGCCATTACCTCGAAGAAGTAGACGCCCTGGCGGATCGGGTGGCCATCATTGACCAGGGTCAGGTAATTGCGTCGGGATCCCCCAGCGACCTGAAAGACAGGCTGGGCGGAGATCGTATTACCCTGCGGGTGCGCGAGTTTACCCCCGATGACGAGGCCGATCAGGTGAAGGCACTGCTGCTCGATCTGCCCTTTGTCCAGGGGGTGATCCTCAATGCCGCCCAGGGCAATTCCTTAAATTTAGTCGTAGAACGGGATCCTGGGGCGCTGACGGCAGTCCAGACCACCATGGAAAAGGCAGGTTTGCCGATTTTTGGAATTTCTCAATCGCGACCCAGCCTCGATGATGTCTACCTGGCCGCCACGGGGCGCACCTTGATGGATGCCGAGCTGGCCGCCGTGGGCCAGCGAGATTTGAAAAAAGAAAAGAAACAGGCAATGAAGGGAAGCTAAGCAACACCACCATGAGCACCACCTTACCCAACCGAACCACAGCCCTCAACGGCCCTAAGCCCCTAGGTAATGGCGATCTTCAGGCTTGGAAAGACCGTCAAATGCAGACCGAGGCCGATCCCGGTCTATTTTCTGGGGCTTTTCTCCAAGAAACCCTAGCCATGGCCCGCCGTCTATTCCTGCAACTTCAGCGCCGCCCTGCAACCCTAGTGGCAGGCATCATTCAACCGCTGATTTGGCTGGTGTTATTTGGGGCCTTGTTTCAAAACGTGCCGTCGGGTCTCTTTGGCGAAAGCCGTAACTACGGACAATTCCTAGGGGCAGGCATTCTAGTGTTCACCGCCTTTGGAGGTGCCCTCAATGCTGGACTGCCCGTCATGTTTGACCGGGAGTTTGGCTTTTTGAACCGCTTTCTGGTTGCGCCCCTGGCCTCTCGTTACTCCATTGTGCTGGCCTCAGCTATCTTTATTGCGGCGCTTAGCCTGGTGCAAACCGCCGCGATTTTGGGCCTTAGCGCAGTGCTAGGGGCCGGATTACCCCAGGGGTTGGGCCTTGTTCTGGTGCTCTTCATTGTCATGACCCTAGTGCTCGGAGTCACTGCCCTTAGCCTGGGTCTCACCTTTGCCCTGCCAGGACACATCGAACTCCTAGCGGTAATTTTCGTCACCAATCTGCCCCTACTGTTTTCTAGCACCGCCCTGGTACCGTTGGATTTCATGCCCGCTTGGCTCCAGGTGGTGGCTAGCCTGAATCCCCTCACCTACGCCATCGAGCCGATCCGCTACGTCTATCTCCACCCCGACTGGAGCCTGGGCAGCACAGTACTGAATACACCCTTCTGGGATGTGTCCCTAGGGGTAGCCTTGGTCGTGTTGGTGGCGTTTTGTGGCTTGGCCCTAGGGATTATCCAGCCCCTCCTACGCCGCCGCATGGCCTAGGGAAAAGGGGTTTCCCTAGGAAGCCGAAGCCGTTGATCCTCGCCTAGAAGGCACAGCCTAGATACGCTTTGGTGAGGATTTGCTATAGTTTGGAACAGACTGGAGCCTAGGTTCGTCTAATAGCTACACCGATGGTGTTAAGGAGGCTTTCTATGGCTAATCGACATTTTTTGGCCGCTAGCGTGGGTCTAGTTGTCGTTCTAGGGTTGGCTCCCAATACCTTGGCCCAATCCCCCACCCCCACCAGCGACCCAACCGCCCCCGTGGTGGTGGATCCTAACGAAGGCTTTGGCAGCAACGAAAGCAGCGAGAGTCCCTTTGGGGGAGGCACAAATTCACCCTTTGACCTGATTCATCGAGCCGTATTGATGAATGAGATGAGTCTGTCGGACTTTAGCCGCATGCACCAAAATCGCATAAGCACCGAAGCCGCTAACTTTCGCGCCCTTCAGCAGGAAGCCATTCGACAGCAGCAGGCTGGTCAATCCGCAGAACCGGAAGCCACCCCCGCCATGCCTAGCGCCGACAATTAAGCCCGACGCCGACCATTGAGTGGTGCGTCGAATCCATTGTTAGCCGAACTCCATGGATCCCCATGATGTCCGGTTCACCTTAATCTCTTTCCCACCGCTCAGGCCTATCGCCTAAGCGGTGTTGTTTTAGGAAATAACTTCAGCATTTACTCAACATTGCATAAATTTTTGATTATTCGCCAGGCTCCTGTTTAGTTGGAAAAGCTCCGTCGATACACTGAAATGGGAAAACGGTTGCGGGCTGTGAACGGTTATTGCCTACTCAAAGTATGGGGCGTCCACTATGGTAGAACTGCTGCGATCCTTGGTTGGCTCTCACTGGACAAAATTTTCCTGGGGCATCTACACCTACTTCACCAGCGCTAAACTGGTCACCCTCACGCTCGGTGTTTTCATTCTTGTGGCCCTGTTTGCGGGGGGGCGGGGCTATCGACGACGGCTAGTGGCCACGGGGCTGGGCTTGCTGGGAACCTACTGGCTGCTGATTTCGCCCTTGTTTTCGGTGCCCGCCACCGCCCTTTTAACCCAATTTGTGCCCGCAGATCAGGGCCAGTCTGCCGATGCCATTGTGGTGTTGGCACGCCCCCGTGAAGCTAAGGGGGATCGCTACACCATAGCCACCACTATGTTGTCGGCAGGGCGTGCCCCTCAGCTATTGGTGATGGGGCGTGCGGGAGCAACGCAGGTGTGGGAACACCTTCAGCAAGAGCAGCAACCTGTGGATCCGCTTACGGGGGTACTCTGTGTGCGAACCACTAAACATGAAGCAGAGGCAGCCACAGCTTTTTTAGCCAGCCAGGGTATTCAGCGCATTATTTTAATTACCGACAAGCCCCATATGCTGCGGGCCTTCCTATTGTTCCAAGGCTATGGCTTTGAGGTCATTCCCCGCATGGCGTCTTGGGCAGACTGGGTGCCCCACCAAGAGCGCTCTTTTCTGGCCATTCGGGAATACCTTGGGTTAGTGAGCTATGCCCTGCTGGGTCGATTTCGGCACCCCTCACCGGAACAGTTCCCGGAACTGGTGGCGGAAACCATTCAACGGTTTCCCATGGATCGTTGCTTTTGGAGCGCCGAACAAATTCAAGCGCATCAGTCTTGAGAGAACCCCGACAACCCTAGATGGTCAGATTGGGGAAGCCTGTTAAGCTGAACGTAGCCGTTTATCCTGCTGTGGCACCATGACCATGACAGTCTGGCCTGGGCGTCCCCATCCCCTAGGCGCAACCTGGGACGGGCAAGGTACAAACTTTGCACTGTTTTCTGAGAATGCCACCGCCGTTGAACTGTGTTTATTTGATGTCGGGGGCCAAGAAACCCGCATCTCCTTAACGGAAGTCGAAAACTACGTTTGGCATGGCTATATCCCAGGAATCAAGCCGGGGCAACGCTATGGCTATCGTGTCCAGGGCCCCTATGATCCTGAGGTAGGCCATCGCTTCAATGCCCATAAATTATTGATCGACCCCTACGCCCGCGCCCTGGATGGCGATGTGCAGATGCATCCTGCCACCTTTGGCTATAACATGGCGGAAATCGCCGAAGAAGATACGGATCTCTCTTTTTCGGACGCCGACAGTGCCGCCTACATGCCTAAGGGAATTGTCATCGACCCTAGCTTTGACTGGGGCGACGACGGCCATCCCGACACCCCTTGGCACCGCACGGTCATCTACGAAGCCCATGTGAAGGGCATCACCCAGCGGCACCCCGACCTACCGGAGGAGCTGCGCGGCACCTATGCGGGGCTGGCCCATCCGGTGATGATCGATTACTTAAAATCCCTCGGCATCACCGCCATTGAGCTGCTCCCGGTACATCATTTCCACGCCTTTCCGGGGCACCTGGCCGGAACCGGACTACGCAACTACTGGGGTTACGATTCCCTCAACTACTTTGCCCCCTACGCGGGCTATAGCTCCACCGGGGCGGCGGGTCAGCAGGTCAACGAGTTTAAGCGCATGGTAAAGGCGCTGCACCAGGCCAGAATAGAGGTCATCCTCGATGTGGTCTACAACCACACGGGGGAGGGCAGCCACCTGGGGCCAACCCTGACCCTGCGCGGCATCGACAACGCCGCCTACTATCGCCTAGTAGAGGATGCCCCCCGGTATTACATGGACTTTACGGGCTGCGGCAACTCCCTCAACGTGCGCCATCCCCAGGTGCTGAAGCTGATTATGGATAGCCTGCGCTACTGGGTGCAGGAGATGCACGTCGATGGCTTCCGGTTTGACCTAGCCTCGGCCCTGGCGCGGGAACTCTACGAAGTGGACAGCCTCGCCGCCTTTTTCGACATTATTCACCAGGACCCCATCCTCTCCACCACCAAGCTGATTGCCGAACCCTGGGACATCGGCGAGGGCGGCTACCAGGTGGGCAACTTTCCGCTGCTGTGGTCAGAGTGGAACGGCAAATATCGCGACTCTCTGCGGGACTTTTGGCGGGATCACGACTGTCGTTTGGGGGAATTTGCCTTTCGGGTTACGGGCAGTTCCGACCTCTACCAGGCCAACGGCAAGCGCCCCCACGCCAGCATTAACTTCATTACCTGCCACGACGGCTTCACCCTGCGGGATCTGGTCAGCTACAACGAAAAGCACAATGAGGCCAACCAAGAGGACAACCGCGACGGCGAAAGCTACAACCGTTCCTGGAACTGCGGCGAAGAGGGCGACACCGACGATCCCGAAATCCTAGCTCTGCGGCAGCGGCAACAGCGCAATTTTTTGGTGACGCTCCTGCTTTCCCAAGGCGTGCCCATGCTGCTGGGCGGCGACGAACTGGGGCGCACCCAGGGCGGCAACAACAACTCCTACTGCCAAGACAGCGACATTTCCTGGTACAACTGGCACCTAGGGCCAGAGCAGCAGCAGCTTTTAGAATTCACCCGTCGCCTAATCCAGCTTCGCCGCCAGCACCCCAACCTCTCCCGCCGCCACTGGTTCCAGGGCCGCGAGATCCACGGCTCCGGCATCCACGACATCGGCTGGTACAACCCAAGCGGCCAAGAAATCACCGAGGAACAGTGGCATGATGGATCCGCCAAGGCCATCGGTGTCTTCTTCAACGGTGCCGAACTGATGGCCCCCAACCCCCGTGGGGAGCGCGTGGTGGATGATAGCTTCTTGCTGATGTTCAATGCCCAGCCCAGTCCTCAGAAATTTCACATCCCCCCCACCCTCAAACAGCGAGCCTGGACCTTGGTGCTCGACACCCAAAAGGACACGGGCTTTGTGGACGATGCCCACAGCTACACTCCCGATGAAGTCATCACCTTAGCCGATTTTTCCGTGGTAGTGCTGCGCTGCCAGCAGTGCTTTCGGTAAGCGTCTTCCATGGAAATAACCCGCTCTTCACCCGATCGTTCTGCCCTCTCCCCTGTCCCTCTCCCCGGCCATCACCGGGGAATCAACTCCCTGGCCCATCGCGAAAGTCTGCTTCAGCGGCCTAAAGACTGCTTTGGTAGAGACGCATGTATAGCCGTAGCCAGTCTAGTTGAGACAAAAGGTTAGAACGTTTCAGCGTTGGAACGTTGTCTGAGTGTCCTAGCCCAAGTGACGATAGATAAGCGACAGCCCCAATGGCGAGCGGTGAGCCATGAATTCAAGGACGTACTGACCATGCTGACCTACGAGCGAATCTACGCTGTGGTGCGACAAATTCCTCCCGGAAAGGTGGCGACCTATGGTCAAGTCGCGGAACTGGCGGGGCTGATTGGCAAGCCGCGACTGGTGGGCTACGCCCTCTACCGGGTGGACATGGAAAAGGACGATGTACCCTGGCAGCGGGTGATTAACGCCAAGGGGGAAGTCTCCGCATCGCCCTTTCGCAACGGTACCGATTACCTTCAGCGCAGCATCCTAGAGGACGAAGGTATTGAGTTTGATGCCAAGGGCCGCATTGACCTGAAGCGCTACCGCTGGCAGCCCTCGATGGATGTGATTTAAGCCGCTCTCCAGGGCATTATCGCGGCGGAAATGGCAGACTGAATAAATTTAGTTCAATAACAAACTGAAGGGGTTTAGTCCGACAGGGGTTGGGGCGATAATGGTTTGTTCCTGTGCCCCATGGCAGCACCCGCCCTACAATCAGGCCAGGTTAAACCGCTGTATCCCCCAAACAGGTCTATGAACCTCCTGCTACGATTTTCTCAAGGCTTTGGCCAATGGTTTGTAGTTGCGGCCCTAGGGTTCATGGCCTGTAGCCCACCGCCTTACCCATCTGG
>CAZWNR010000030.1:0-15130 GCA_964635665.1 uncultured bacterium
ACCAAGCGCCCTCGATTCACCTCCCACAGCAGCAGGCGACCATCCTGATCGCCCGTCACCATCAACCGTTCCTCCGAGGGGGGGGCAACCCGAGACCGCTGGGCCGGGGTAGGACAAAAGGCGACCCTAGGGCTGCGGCCAAGGGCGGTGGCCAAGGCGGTTTCGCGAAACTGCACCTGGCTGAGGTTGGCCCCCTGCAAACTCACCTGCCGCAGGTCGGCCTGCCATAGGGCTAGCTCAGACAAATCGACCCCACTGACGCTGACGCCCAGGGCTTGGCAGAGGTGTAGCCAGTTGGCCGCCCCAAACCCCGGCTGGCCCCAATACCGCTGGCGCAGGGTCTGCAACCGTTGATGGCAAGCCTCCACCAAATCCGCTTGATGCGGAAACTGGCGCTGCAACTGTTGGGCCAGGGGCACCACGTAGGCCGCCCGCTGGGCCGCCTGCACCGATTCCTGGGCTGCCATGGTAACCAGGGGCAACCGCTGGAGCCAGTGGAATTCCCCCGCCAAAAGTTCCTGGGTCAATTGCATCAGCAGGTGATCCTTAACCAGGGCGCGTACCAGGGGGGGCAGGTCAAGCAGGGTTTGGGTTGGGGCCGAGGGGGAAGCAGGCACCTGGGTCTGGGTTTGGCAAAGGCATCGATCCACTAAGGACTGCACCACCACTGGCTCCGGAGCCTTGGGCATGGCCGCTTGCAGATCCGCCAGGGCCACGGTGGTGTGGGCCAGGGCCACTCCGTACAGCAGGGTTTCCTCCTCAGGGGTGAGCCGTTGCAGCAGGGGCGCTAGGGCCTGACGCATAGAATCGGTGAGGGTGGGCTGGGTTTGGGCCAACAGGGGGGATAGCTGGCCCTGGTAGACCGTCCGCAGGGTAGTGGCCACACTGCGAAGGAAGCGGGGATTGCCGCCGTAGCGTTGCCAAAAGAGATCCCCCTGGTCGGGCGAGGCTATCAGCACCCCCCGCCGCTGGAGCAAGGCCTGGGTATCGGTGACGTTTAAGTCTTGGAGGGTATAGCCCCGCGCCCTTGGCCCCATCCACTGGAACCAATCCGCCGGGGGTTCGTGGCCAACGAGGACAACACAGCCGGGATGTTGCCCCGTCGCCCAACGCTGGATGAGCTGCTGAAGGGACTCGGTGTTGGGTCGATAGTGGCCCGCTCGCTGGTGGGGGGCAAAGCAATCCTCTAGGTTATCTACCACCAGCAGACAGCGCTGGCGGCTAAACTGCGCCATCACTCCATCCACCGAAACCGCCTGGGCAACTTCCCCAGGGGCCAGCCAGGTGGCTAGGGCGGTCAACAGCGCCTCATCGCCGGGGTAGTCCACGAGGTCTAAATAACCGCAGCGATCTAGGGTGGGGCCAAGGCGATGGAGAAGCTGCCCCGCTAGGGCAGTTTTACCCAAACCGGGCAACCCCCACAGCAGCACTAGCCCACAGGGGCCATCGGCCATCCCCTCCCCGGTAATCCACTGGGTCAGGGTGGCGAGATCCTCAGCGCGACCGCAAAAATCGGAGACCTCCACCGCAGGAGCAGCCCGCACTGAAGTCGTTACTGACGCCACCGTCGCCACCGAGGCGGTTGAATTGGCGGGTGGCTCAGCGTCGCGAGGTTGGCTAGTTTTCCGCTGCTTAGCCCAGGTATGCAGCACATTTTGCAAATTGCGCTTCGTGACCTTAATGCCCTGGTGATTGATGTCTACCAAGTCCGACAGTAGGTTCCACAGCTTGGGGCCAACATCTTTTTTTAGGTAATCTTCGGAGTACCCCACCACCTGCTTGGCCATGGCTCCGTAGGTTTGGTTCTCCCAAGCCCCTTTTAGCACCAGACGCTCAACGTCCTTAAGGGGGCGTCCGATTTGCTCTAGGGCCACCTGATTGATCAGCCCTGCAATATCCTCAAAGTCCATGGGTACGAGGCCCGCTACCAACCCCTGATGGTTAGGGCCTAGTCTAACCTGAATAATTCAGAACTTTCCAGAACTTAATCACGTCAAAGCATAGACAGCGTCCGAGGTGAGCGGCGTCCTAAGCTAGGTTCCTTAACATTTTGGTTACAATGGCCGAGGATTCTGGGATCTTGCGGGGAACGGGGGCGCTGGCGTGATGGATCAAAAGCAATGGATGGCCCTAGGACGCAGATGGGCTGGGCCAGGGCTAGCCCTAGGAATGCTGCTGGGGCTGGGTTGGGCCGTCGCCCAGTTCCCAGCCATCACCCTAGGGGAACAGGGCTGGTTGATAACGGGTCATCGCTACGCCACCCCAGCCTTAGATCGAGTCGTGTCGTGGTTCACCGACTTGGGCACCACCTGGGGGGTATTGCCGGGAACCCTGTTGCTGGGCGCATGGCTTTGGCATCGGGGGCAGCGGCGACCATCCGCCTTTTTAATCCTGGCGATGCTGGGGGCTTTGCTGCTCAATCTGGGCCTCAAGGAGGTGTGGCTGCGGGCTAGACCCCAGTTGTGGGAAGGGGTTCAGGGGCTGCCCGACCCCAGCTTTCCCAGTGGTCATTCCACCTTTTCTATGGCCTTTGCGCTGGCGGTGATTCTCCTTAGCCAAGCCAGTCCCCATCGTCGCTGGGTTGTGGCCATCGCGCTTCCCCTAGCGCTGTTGATTGGTCTCAGCCGTCCCTACCTGGGGGTGCATTATCCCAGCGATGTGGTAGGGGGATGGCTGCTGGCCGTTGGTTGGACGGTGGGGCTGTACCGGGTGATGTTTCCTCCGTCGGATTAGTGGATCCCCCCTGCCCCCCTTGTTAAGCGGATTCAGCTTCAAATTCCCCCTTCGCAAGATGATTCCGATGATTCCCGCAGCCAGCGTTCGTACAGGTCGGGGCGACGGGTTTGGGTGCGCTCGATCTGCTGCTGGCGTCGCCATTGGGCAATGGCCTCGTGGTTGCCGGAACGCAAGACCTCAGGAACGGCCCAGCCCCGAAACTCCGCTGGGCGGGTGTAGTGGGGATAGTCGAGCAGCGGGGTTTGGAAGCTGTCTTGGTGCAGAGAATCTACCTTGCCCACGGTACCCGGCAGCAGGCGCACAATGCCGTTAATCAGCGTCAGGGCCGGAATTTCGCCGCAGGTGAGCACAAAATCCCCCAGGGAAACCTCCCGCGTCAGCAGGTGGCTTACCCGTTCGTCTACCCCTTCGTAGTGGCCGCAGATCAGCACAATCTGGTCGCACTGGGTGGACAGGTGTTGAAACAAGCCCTGGGTCATGGTTTCCCCCTGGGGCGACAGCAGGATCACCTCCCGCCGAGGCCGCTGGGGCAGAGATTCCACCGCCGCAAAGATGGGGTCGGGCTTCATCACCATGCCCACGCCGCCGCCGTAGGGTTCGTCATCAACCCGATGGTGTTTATCCGTTGTAAAGTCTCGGGGATTGGTAAGATGAACTTCTGCGATTTGGCGAGACAGGGCTTTACCAATTAACCCTGATTGCAGCGGCGAGGTGAAAAAGTCTGGAAACAGGCTAACCACATCGAATCTCAGGTGCGGTGCCCCGTCGATGGTATCGGTCATCGCCTAACTCTCCCCCGTGCAATGGCATGATGCTAAACAGCAATGTTCCCTATCATGCAGTACCGGAGTTCCGGCGGCAATTTCAAGTTCCTTGGTTGAGTATCCATGTCCTTTGTAAAGCAACATGCCATTCTGGCCATTGGCGGTGCAGAAGATAAAGTCCACGGTAAGGAAATTCTGCACACGTTTTTTGAGCGGGCTGGAGGCTCCGAGTCCCGCATCGGGATTATTCCCTGCGCCTCACGGGATCCCGTTGCCATTGCCGGACGCTACCAAACCATCTTTGAGGACATGGGGGCCACGGCCATCGAGGTGATGGATATCCGCGACCGCAGCCAGGGGGAAGACCCCGCCTGGAAGTCGGTGGTGGAGGCTTGCACCGGAGTGTTCATTACCGGGGGCGACCAGGTGCGGCTGTGCGGTCTGCTGTCGGATACGCCGCTGATTGATATGGTGCGCCAGCGGGCCCAACTGGGGGAAATGACCCTGGGTGGCACCAGCGCCGGGGCAGCGGTGATGGGCCACCACATGATTGCCGGGGGCGGCAGTGGCGAATCCCCCAATCGCGCCCTGGTGGATATGGCCATTGGCCTAGGGTTTGTGCCAGAGGTGATTGTGGATCAGCACTTCCACAACCGCAACCGCATGGCCCGCCTGATGAGCGCCATTGCCATGCAGCCCGACCGCCTGGGCCTCGGCATTGACGAAGACACCTGTGCCCTATTCGAGCGGGACGGCAGCTTTCAGGTCATCGGCAAGGGGGTGATCGCGGTGGTAGACGCCGACGCCATCACCCACACCAACGAACCCGACATCGCCCCCACCGACCCCATTAGTCTCCACGGGCTAAAGGTGCACCTGCTCTCCCATGGCGATCAGTTTGATATCAACCATCGCACCATCCTAGCCACCGCCTAGGCTCCGTAGATCAAAAGGAGGAAATCTATGGCTGTGCGGCTTTCAAAAATTGCCCTGGTGGCCGCCATTGGGCTGCTGGCATCCATCATCGTGCTCAACAACACCACGGACTACAACACCAATTTTCAGTACGTGTACCATGTGCTGTCGATGGATACCATTTTCCCCGATAGCACCCTCACCTGGCGGGCCATCCGCACCCCGGCCTTGCAGCACGCCGCCTACCTCATCATCATTGCCACCGAGGCCACCATTGCCCTGCTTTGCCTAGCAGGGGCGGGGCGGTTGTTGTTGGCTCTCCAGGCACCAGGCGAAGCCTTTAACCGCACTAAAAACACCGCCATCTATGGGCTAACCCTTGCCTTTCTGTTTTGGTTTGTGGGCTTCATGGTGATAGGGGGCGAGTGGTACGCCATGTGGCAATCCGTCGATTGGAACGGCCAACCAGCGGCCTTTAAGTTCATTGGCTGCGTGGGCTTCGTGCTGATCTACCTCACCCTCCCCGATGGGGATGGGCCAACGGATTAGAAACTTCTAGTCTTGGTGGGGAGGCATAAAACCCTGGGCCATGGGGTCGTTGGTTTCGTAGTCGTCGCAGCCGATGGCCGCTTCCGAGAGGGCGGTTTTGGGGTGGAGAGGGCACTTCAGAAAAGGACTGTTGGTGAAATAACGACAGTCGGCACAGGGAATTTGGTGCATTCGCCTAGCCCGCTGCATGCCGTCGCGGGTGACAGCAATCAGTTGCCATACCGTCATCGCCACCAGCCCCCAGGCGATCACGAAACACAGGGGTACTAAAAAGGGACGAATCCAGTGGATGAGTTGCACCAGTGCAACAAAAAATCCCTGCAACACCTGATCCATGGCTATCGGTTTGAAACAATTTGGCTATGCGCAACCTGGTCACAGGGGACTTGATCCCATGCAACTTAGTCACAGATATGAGTCAGCAACCCTAAACAACAAGAACGCTGCTCAGGCTAAAGCCTCTTTTCAAACTTACGGGCAAAGCCTGGAGAGAAGGCCAGCGCTTAGGAAAACTTCAGGGTTCGGGCGATGGATCGGCGGATAGATTGGGGGATAGCGCGACGGTATGAGAGGTTCTGAAATGAGCGTTTCTGGAGGGGGCTTGATTGGGATACATGGCCTCAGGATGGGGTCGGCATCGCCTGGATTAGGGTTTTGAGAACATCCAAGAAGCCGTAGATGGCGGGGGTATGCAGTCCGTCCGCCAGGACTGCCGCCCCAATCACCCGGGACAGGGGCGTGGGTAGCGAAAACACCTGCACCCTGGGCGGGATCGGTTCGGCGGCGAGGCGGGGCAAAATGGTGGCCCCCATGCCCTGGGCAACCAGGTTGACAATGGTGGTGTCCGTCTCTACCTCGGAGACCACGTTGAGGGGGTGGCCATGGACCTGGATATGGGCATAGACATCCCGCATCATCACCCGATCCACCGGGGGCATAATCATGGGTTGTTGGGCCAGGTCGGCCCAGGTGAGGTGATCTGCCGCTAGCCTAAACTGGGGCGGCATCAGGGCAACGTATTCGTTTTCCAACATCGTCCAGGTATCCAAATCTTCGGCGGCGGGTAGCACCGTCAGGCCAATGTCGGCCCGGCCCTCCCGCAGCGCCTTTTCCACCTGGCGATAGTCATCGTGTTCACTGAGGTTGACGGCGATGCCGGGGTAGCGATGGTTGAACCGGGCAATGGCATCGGGCAGCAGGTGAATGGCCACGCTGCGAAAGGACGCCACCCGTACCTGGCCGCCCTTGAGGCCTTTAATGGCCTCGGCTTCCTGTACAATAGCCTCCGCCTGGTGCAGCATTTGACGCGCATGGTGGACAATGCGGTTGCCCACCGGGGTCAGCCTAGCGCCGTGGCGGCCCCGCGACACCAGCACCACGCCCAGGTAGTCCTCGAAGGCGGCAATGCTGTGGCTCACCGCCGATTGAGACATATCGAGGTGAAGGGCGGCTTCACTGAAGGTGCCGTAATCGGCCACCGCCACCAAAACCCTCAACTGCGAGAGCTTCATTTGATTTTGGGAATTATCTTTCATGGCCGCATGGCAGGGAATGGTTCCCATTATGGGTGGCCGATGGGAGCGGGGCTAGACCAAAAGCCACCCAAAAATCTACGTTTTATAACGCACTGGCCCTCGAACCTGAGGGGACTGGGGTAGGCTAGCTAAGCTGAGAAGGGTTGCGGTGGCTGGCCATGGCGGGCGGTGCTCACCGTGGGTTGGCCGCTGAGCCTAGGACTAGAAGTCCGAGGCTCAAAGCAGAAATCCTCTGAAGAGGATTGGGAGCCGAGTTCTCCAGTCTGCTTGAGCAGACTTCTGCGATCAGCCAGGGAGTTGACTCCCTGGTGGTTATGGCCAGAGTCCCTGAGTCTATGGGCGTTGAGTTTGTGGACGTTTGGGGAATTGCTAGCCCATCTTGACAGAGCTGGCGGTGCTCACCCTACGGTGGCGGGTCTGGCTACGGTAGCGAGAAATAGTCATGGTGGGCGGTGCCCACCTTACGGTGGCAGGGAATAGCGCGATGGTGCAACACAACGACAAGCTTCAAAATAACGAGGGTACCAATAACGGCGGGATCGGCCAGGGGTTGCAAAAACAGGCCGCCATTGCCATCTACGACACCACGCTGCGGGACGGTGCCCAGCGGGAGGGGCTGGCCCTTTCCACCGAGGATAAGCTGCGCATTGCCCGCAAATTGGATGCCCTAGGGGTGCCGTTTATTGAGGGCGGCTGGCCGGGGGCCAATCCCAAGGATGGGCAGTTTTTTTCGCACCTCCAGGACAACCCCCTTACCCAGGCCCAGGTGACGGCCTTTTGCTCTACCCGCCGACCGGGTAGGGTGGCGGCGGAAGACACCCTACTTCAGCCCGTGTTGGCGGCGGGGACGGCGTGGATCACGCTGTTCGGCAAGTCCTGGGATTTGCATGTCACCGTGGGGCTGAAAACCACCCTGGCCGAAAACCTGGCCATGATTGACGACACCATTCGCTACTTTCGCAGCCAAGGGCGACGGGTGATCTACGACGCCGAGCACTGGTTCGACGGCTACAACGCCAACCCCGACTACGCCCTGCAAACCCTAGAATCTGCGGTTAAAGCCGGGGCGGAATGGCTGGTGCTGTGCGACACCAACGGCGGTACCCTGCCCCACCAGGTAGGCGAGATTACGGCGGCGGTGAAGGCTTGGCTTCAAAATTTCCCAGCGCCTCGGCCCCAGATCGGCATCCACACCCACAACGATGGCGGGGTGGCGGTGGCCAATGCCATGGCGGCGGTAGACGCCGGGGCCACCATGGTACAGGGCACCATCAACGGCTACGGCGAACGCTGCGGCAATGCCGACCTCTGTGCCCTGATCCCTAACCTACAGCTCAAGCTGGGCTACCCCTGCATTGCCCCGGCTAGGCTAGAAACCCTGGCAGAAACCAGCCGTTTTGTCAGCGAGGTGGTGAACCTGGCCCCCGACGACCACGCCCCCTACGTCGGGCGATCCGCCTTTGCCCACAAGGGCGGTATCCACGTCAGCGCCGTGGAAAAAGAGCCCAAAACCTACGAACACATCGACCCAGCCCAGGTGGGCAACCGCCGCCGCATTGTGGTGTCGGATCAATCGGGGCTGAGTAACATTCTGGTTAAGGCCCGCAGCTTTGGGTTGAACCTAGATCGCCAGGATCCCGCCTCGCGGCAAGTGCTCACCCGCCTGAAAACCCTAGAGTACGAGGGCTACCAATTCGAGGCCGCCGAGGCCAGCTTTGAACTGCTGATGCGGGAAGCCCTAGGGGATCGTCCTCACTTTTTTGACCTCAGGGGCTTTTACATCAACTGCCAGCTCCAGGGCAACGGAGCCGGCCACAGCAGTCAAGCCATGGCCACCATTAAAGTCGCCGTCAACGGCCAAGACATCCTCACCGCCGCCGAGGGCAATGGCCCCGTCGCCGCCCTCGATGCCGCCCTGCGCAAGGCCCTGTTGAATTTCTACCCCGCCATCGCCCAGTTCCACCTGTCGGACTACAAGGTGCGGATTATCGACAGCGGTGCTGGCACAGAGGCCAAAACCCGCGTCCTGGTAGAATCCAGCAACGGCCACCAGCGCTGGACTACCCTAGGCGTCTCCACCAACATCATCGAAGCCTCCTACCAGGCCGTCACCGAAGGGCTGGAGTATGGCCTGATGCTAGAGGCCCTGATGCTGGAGGCCGGACATTGCAAACTGCCCCAGCCCACCGATTCCCCCTGGGCCGAGCCTTCAGAGGTTGCCCCTAGGGAAACGTCTAGGGAAGCTCCCCTAACCCCCGCTTGACTGCTGCCAACCTGCTCTGGGGTCACTTAGGTGGCCCATTAGGGACAATCAACTACCGCGATCTCCTCTGCGATCTCCTCTGCCGCAGTCTCCGCTGGGATATCCTTGGCCTCCAGGATGGCCGAGTCTGCTAGGGCGTCTGACGGCAGAGGCTTGGCCAGGGTCGGGCTGGCACAGAGGGAGGCCGGTGCGGGGGGCGACCATGCCGCAGTGGGTTCAATCGTGGCTTCAGGTATCGCCGCTGCCGTTGCTGAGGCCACGATATCTGAGCGCTGATGGGCGTTGGGATCAGCAAACCGTGGGCTATCTAGGGCCATGGGCACCGCCGATACCGACACCTCCGGCCCCAGGGCCGACCAGTGGGGTGACTCTGCCCTGGCCACCGGAACGCTTAGGCCAGACCCAGGGGCTCTCAGGCTAAGATCCGCTGGCGGTTCTGACGGAGGGACTACCTCCGGGCCAGGGTCAACGTTCTCGGCCTGTGGGGGGGCAGTGATTTCAGTGGCTGGGGATTCAGCCGCTTCGGTTGCCGGGGACTCAGGCTGGGGGAGGGCGGTACCCTCAGGTTCTAGGACTGAGTTTGTGGAATCCGTTGGCGTCCTAGGCTGGTCTTCCGCTTGGGCAAAGAGGGGCTGGGAATCAACCTGGGACGCGGCCTGGTCAGCGGTCATCCAAGGGCTATGGTGGGCGGTGGATGCCTCCCTGCCTAGGATCTCCCGTTGGGCACCAGCCGCTAAATCTGGGGGTTGGGCCACCGAAATGACCACGTCATCTTGGCTGTGACGGGCACCATCGCGCTGGTGGGCGGTGGAACGTAGGGGAAAGTCACGGGCCAGGGTCGCAGACTCTGGAGTGCCCAGATCCACCGCCTGGGTAGACTCCTCGCCAAGGAAGACGGCCACCCCATCGTCTGGGTTTGGTTGAGGCGTCACCGACGCAGCGGCAGATGGCGTCGGGGAATTGCCCGTTGCCGACATACCGGGGGAGACCGGGGCTAGGGTCGGTTGGGGCGGCGGCGTCAGGGGGGTGATGGTCAGGGTGGCGGTGGGCACCATGCCGGGGCGCAGGGCCACGTCGGTCACGTCGGCTTGGCTGGTTTGGGGCAGCGTGCGGGTCTGGGCCATACCAGGGATACGACCAGCGGCACGGCTACGCTGAACTTGCTGGGCGCGGATCTGATCGACCCGATCCCGCAGTTGTTCTGGGGTGAGGGTCGTTCGCTGAGCCCTCGCTGGGCTGGGGATGGGGGCCCGCTGGGATCGGGTGGGCCGCAGTTCGGGACGGCTGAGGGCACGATCAATGTCCACCGCTGTTCCGGGGGTGTGATCCAGCGCAGCAGGAAAATCCGCCGAAGGGAGATCCTCGTCGGACGCATCGAGGGAACCAGGCTGGGCGGTGGTGGTCGGTTCTGCACTACAGGCCGACAGCGCCAGCAAACTGCCACAGGAGGCAAGCACCCAAACACGCATAACCATCAAGACTCCTTACGGGTTGGCTAAGGGGGCAGAGAATTCCCTGGTTCTATCTACGGCCCCTTCCAGCCCAGGTCAGTACATTCCAGGCCAGGCCAGTGTGAAGTTTTTATGCAGATTGCCCGGTCTCCCAAGGCTTGAAGGGGGCGCAGGGTTAGAAGGATATAAATAAGCGCTAAAATGAACAGCACATTACGGTCTCCTCCCCTAGACTCTTTTCCACACCGCCGCCTCTTTAAGATCCAGCGCACCTCTCAGCGGTGCCGTTATCGCTTCACCACTGACTCCTAGAGATCCCCTGTGGAAAGGGCTAGAGCTATGCTCCGGTTTGACTTCGTTGTGAAAGGGTTGGCTCGTTGAAATTGGTTGATTTTCCCGCTAGCGTCATTCAGTTAGAGAACGGGTTAACGCTCATTCATCAAGAGATTGCGGCAACGCCAGTGGTGGTGGCGGATGTGTGGGTGAAGGCCGGGGCGTTGGTGGAGCCTGCGGAATGGTCGGGCATGGCCCATTTCCTAGAGCACATGATTTTCAAGGGCACCGATCACCTGCCCCCCGGCGTCTTCGACTACACCATCGAAACCCAGGGCGGCATGACCAATGCCGCCACCAGTCACGACTACGCCCACTTTTTCATCACCATTGCCGCCGACATGCTGCCCGCCACCCTGCCCTACCTGGCGGAGTTGCTGCTCCATGCGGCCATCCCGGCCGACGAGTTTGTGCGCGAACGGCAGGTGGTGCTAGAGGAAATTCGCCAAGCCCAGGACGATCCCGACTGGCTAGGGTTTCAGGCCATGGCAGAACAGGTCTACCAGGGGCATCCCTACGGGCGACCCGTGCTGGGCACCGCCGACATTTTGCAGCGGCGATCCCCGGAGGAAATGCGCTGTTTTCACCAGGCCCACTACCAGCCCCACAACATGACCGTGGTGATTACCGGGGGCCTGCCCCTAGAGCCCACGGTGGACATGGTGCGCCATGCCTTTCGAGCCTTCCCCAGCCCAGCCCCTTGCCCCGTGGCAGCAGCGGCTCCCCTGCCCCAACGCCACGGCGTCCACCGCGACATCCTCGCCCTGCCCCGCCTAGAGCAGGCGCGTTTGTCCATGGCCTGGCTTGGCCCTGGCATCGAAGACCTGCCCACCGCCTTTGGCCTAGACCTGATCTCGGCCCTGCTGGCCCAGGGGCGCAGTTCGCGGCTGGTGCGAGAACTGCGGGAGGAACGCCAGCTGGTGCAGGATGTGGCGGCCAGCTTCTCCCTCCAGCGCGATTGCAGTCTGTTTACCATCCAGGCCTGGCTAGAGGCCGACCAGGTAGACCGGGTAGAGGCTATCATCTGTGATCGCCTCAGCGAAATGGCCACCCAGCCCATTCCAGAGGCGGAACTGGCCAGGGCCAAACGCCTGCTCTGCAACGACTACGCCTTTTCCACCGAAGCCCCCGGCCAAATTGCCGGACTCTACGGCTACTACGGCACCATCGCCGCCGCCGACCGCTGCTTCACCTACGTGCCCACGGTGCAAAGCTATGACGAGGCCAACCTGCGTCAGATTGTCGGCCAGTACCTAACGCCCCTGCGTTACGTATCGACTATCCTTCGTCCTGCCTAGTGGCTGGACATGGCTAGTTCGGGCGTTGCTATCAGAAGTCAAAGCTCAAAAGTCAACGTTCAAACGGGTTTTAGGATTCCTGATGATCAAGGCCTACCCAACTCCTAACTCCCAAACCCTATCCTCTACCCCCTAACCCTGCCTGTGACAGCCTCTCTACTCCACGCACCCCGCCTGCACCGCTCCGTCTTAGCCAATGGGCTCACGGTGCTCGTGCTCGAAAATCCTGTGGCGGATATTATCTCGGCCCGCCTGTTTATCCGCGCCGGAAGCGCCTTTGAAACCCCGGCCACCGCTGGGCTGGTCAGCTTTTTGATGGGCCTGCTCACCAAGGGCACCGATAGCCTATCGTCGATGGACATTGCCGAGGCCGTCGAATCCGTCGGAGCCAGCCTCAGCACCGACTCCGCCACCGACTACAGCGTCATCAGCCTCAAAACCGTCGCCGCCGACTTTGACGACATCTTCACCCTGGCTACCGACCTACTGCGCCGCCCCAGCTTCCCCCTGGCAGAAATTGACCTCGAACAACGGCTTACCCTCCAGCAAATTCGATCCATGCAGGAGCAGCCCTTTACGGTGGCCTTCAACGAACTGCGGCAGGCCATGTATGGCGAACACCCCTACGCCCTCTCCAGCATCGGCACCGAGGCCAGCGTTAACGCCTTCACCCAGGAACAACTGCTAGAGTTCCATCGCCAGCACTTCCGCCCCGATAACGTGGTGGTGACGGTGGTGGGGCGCATCAGCCCAGAGGCCGCCGTGGAACAGGTGGAGCGCACCCTGGGCGACTGGCCCCGGCCTGCAACGTCGCCCCTGGCCCTACAGTTCCCAGCGGTGGAGGCCCCGGCGGTGCGGATCCCCGTTATCCAAGAGACCAACCAGGCCATTGTGATGGTGGGCTATGGGGGTGCTCCGGTGCAGCATCCCGCCTATGCGGCCCTGAAGTTGCTCAACACCTATCTGGGCAATGGGCTCTCCAGCCGTTTGTTTGTGGAACTGCGGGAAAAACGGGGCCTTGCCTACGATGTTTCGGCGTTTTACCCCACTCGGTTGGGGCTGTCGCAGTTTGTGGCCTACATCGGCACGGCCCCAGACAATGCCGCCACCGCCCTAGAGGGGCTGCAGTTTGAGGTAGAACGCCTGCGCGATGTGCTGCTCAGCGATGAGGAATTGCAGGCGGCCAAAAACAAGCTTTTGGGGCAATACGCCCTGGGCAAACAAACCAACGCCCAACTGGCCCAACTGCTGGGCTGGTACGAAATTTTGGGCCTAGGGGTCGAGTTTGATCACCAGTTCCCCGACCTGGTCAATGCCGTTACCGCCCTCGACACCGAAGCCGTCGCCCAGGACTTTTTCCACGATCCCACCATCGTGTTGCTGGGGCCAGAAGCCGCCATCGCCCCCCTCGCCGAGGGTTAATTCCCCCAGAGGGGCCGCTGATTTCCTAGACATGCTGCCCTAGGACTGGGAATGGAGTTGTGCCGCGCAGACCTGGGTTCACCGTGTATCCTAGTGGGCATTCCAGCGGGTATGTTCCCAGGGGCTACGATTCTGATCCCCAAGGCGCTACCCTAGGAAAACTAACTGGGCCTAGTGCTGCGGAGGAAAAGGCATATGTGTGGCATTGTCGGATATATCGGAACCCAGGCCGCCACCACCATTTTGATGGAGGGGCTGCGCAAGCTGGAATATCGCGGCTACGATTCGGCGGGCATTGCCACGGTGTTTGAGGGCGAGCTGCACTGTGTGCGGGCCAAGGGCAAGCTGCAAAACTTACAAGACAAAATCGACGGCCTAGAGAATCCGGCCCGTTTGGGCATTGGCCATACTCGCTGGGCTACCCACGGCAAACCCGAAGAGTACAACGCCCACCCCCACCGTGACACCGAGGGCCGCATCGCCGTCGTCCAAAACGGCATTGTAGAAAACTACCGAGAACTGCGGGAAACCCTGAAGGCCGCAGGGCATAGGTTTGTGTCCGACACCGATACCGAAGTGGTGCCCCACCTGATTTCCTCCCAGCTGGAAAAGCTAGGCAAAACCGGGGATTTTCAGGGGCGTTCCGCCCTGCTGGAAGCGGTACGGCTGGCCTGTCAGGAGTTGCAAGGGGCCTTTGCCCTGGCGATTGTATCGGCGGATTTCCCCGATGAGATGGTGGTGGTACGGCAGCAGGCCCCGCTGGTGATTGGCTTTGGCCAAGGGGAATTTTTCTGTGCCAGCGATACCCCCGCCATCGTGCCCTACACCCGCGCCGTGCTGCCCCTAGAAAATGGCGAACTGGCCAGTCTCTCGCCCCTGGGGGTGGAGGTCTACAACTTTGCCGGAGACCGTCAGCGCAAGCACCCCATCACCCTGAACTGGAACCCAATCATGGTGGAAAAGCAGGGCTTCAAGCACTTCATGCTGAAGGAAATCTACGAGCAGCCGGGGGTGGTGCGTACCTGCTTAGAAACCTACATCGACAACGGGGCTAATGCCGAGTCTGGCCGTTCTCCGGTGCAGTTGGGTATCGCTGATGGGGTACTGGACGGGTTGGATCATGTGCAGATTGTGGCCTGTGGCACCAGTTGGCACGCTGCCCTAGTGGGCAAGTACCTGATCGAACAACTGGCGGAACTGCCCGTAATGGTGCAGTATGCCTCGGAATTTCGTTATTCCCCCACGCCGCTGATTCCCAACACCCTCACCATTGGCGTCACCCAATCCGGCGAAACCGCCGACACCCTAGCGGCCCTAGACATGGAGCAAACCCGTCGCGCCGCCCATGGCGATCCCCGCTTTGCGCCCCGCATGGTGGGCATCACCAACCGGCCCGAAAGCTCTCTCTCCCGTCTGGTGCCCCACATCATCGACACCCACGCGGGCATCGAAATCGGGGTGGCCGCCACCAAAACCTTCACCGCCCAGGTGATGGCCTTCTACTTCCTGGCCCTGGATTTGGCCTACCGCCGCCAAACCCTATCGCCCCAGCGGATTGAGGAAATCATTAGCCAGTTGCACCAGCTTCCGGCCTACATCGAGCAAGTGCTCGAAAGCCAAGAGCGCTACATCGAAGAACTGGCCCACGAGTTTAACGACACCCAAGACTTCATCTTTTTGGGCCGAGGGGTAAACTTCCCCATCGCCCTCGAAGGTGCCCTGAAGCTCAAGGAAATCAGCTACATCCACGCCGAGGGCTACCCCGCTGGCGAAATGAAGCACGGCCCCATTGCCCTGCTGGATGCCAAGGTGCCCGTGGTGGCCATTGCCATGCCAGGGAGCGTCTACGACAAGGTGCTCTCCA